>JAKONM010000095.1 GCA_022701925.1 Microbacteriaceae bacterium | reverse complement strand
GACCGACGGCTGGGCGGCCCGCCGGTGCGCGTGCCGGACCGCATCGCCGCCTCCCGCTTCAAGGACTACGTGGACGACCTGGCGCGGGTGGTCGACCGCGTGCGCCGCCCGATGCCGGAGCGGCCGTACCGGGCCACGCGGCTCGGCACGGTCTTCCACGCCTGGGTGGAGCAGCGCACGGGCACGGCCGCCACGGCCGAGCTGGTGGACGGCGGCCTGTTCGACGGCGACGACGAGCCGCAGACGACGGACGACGTGCCCGGCCTCGACGTGCTGCGCAGCACCTTCGAGGCCAGCGAGTGGGCGGAGCTCAAGCCGCTGGAGGTGGAGACGGAGATCCAGGTGCCGTTCGAGGGCCGCATCCTGGTCTGCAAGATCGACGCCGTCTACCGCCGCGGCGACCGCTTCGAGATCGTGGACTGGAAGACCGGTGCGCCCCCCTCGACGCGCGAGGACGCGGAGCTGAAGCAGTTCCAGCTGGCCCTGTACCGCTTCGCCTACGCCGAGCGCGAGGGCCTCGACCCCGACTCGGTCGACGCCGCCTTCTACTACGTGGCGCACGACCTGGTCGTGCGCCCGCAGCGCCTCTACTCGCCGGCGGAGCTGCGGGCGGCCTGGGCGGCCAGCGGGGCTGCGTGACGGGCGTCGAGCATCCGCTCGACCTCCGCGAGCGACAGCGGGCGCGAGCGGTCGTGCCCCAGCGACCCGGCCGTCTGCTCCAGCACGGAGGCGAGCAGCGCCTCGAGCATCTGCACCGCGTCCTCGGTCACCGCCGCGTCCCGGCGCTCCAGGCCGTGCAGCAGCCAGCGGACCAGCTCGAGCTCGGCGTAGAGCAGCGCCCGCTGCGGCAGCGTCGGGTCCGCGTCCTGCGGCCGCGCCGCCGCGTGGGCGCCCAGCACCGCGCTCGGGGCGCCGGGCACGGGCAGCCCCAGGCACCAGGCCAGGTCGCGGGCGGGGTCGCCGACCGTCAGGGCCGACCACCCGAGCAGCCCGGTGACCTGCTCCGCGCCGCTCGTACCCGGCCCGACGAGCACGCATTCGGCGGCCATCGCGCCGTGCACCACCACCGGGCGGAACCGCCACAGCGCGGGATCGGCGACCGCCGCGGACCATCGGTTCACCAGCTCGAGGGGCACGTCGCCGCACGAGTCCGCGCGCTGGACCAGCTGCTCCACGTCGCGCGCGCAGTCGGCGGCCGTCGCCACGGGCAGGCCCGCGTCGGCGACGATCCCCGCCGGCAGGTCGTGCACGGCGGCGATCGCGCGCCCCACCGACGCGGCCAGCGGCCCGTCGAGCAGCACGGCGGCGGGCTGCAGCCGGGAGCCCTCGACGTAGGTGGAGACCGTCGCTCGCGGCTTCTGCACCGCGCCCAGCACGACCGGCGCCGCGAACGGCAGCCGGGCCCGCACCCCGGGGGTGAGCGCCGCGAGCGCCCGTGCCTCCGCGTCCAGCCGCTGCGCCGCCGCGGCGTCGACCGGCACCCGCACGACGGAGTGGGCGCCGCGTCCGTCCGAGAGCAGCGCGGCGTCGTACTGCCCCTCCCCGCCGCCGGTGAACGTGCGGGCCACCGCGACGTCGAGCCCCGGCACGGCCAGCGTCGCCAGCGCGGCTAGGGTGAAACGGTGCCTGGGCATGCCGACCAGGCTAGGTCGGGGGACGGCCGGGGGCTCCGGGGGGACCGGCGTGTCCGGGCCGGGAGGGCGGGTCCATGACCGAGACGTTCGAGGACCGGCTGTCGCTCAGTCGCAGCGCACTGGACCGGGACGCGAACAACCGCGACCGCCCGGTCGAGCAGGACCTGGCCGATCCCGCGACCCGCGTCGTCGTGCTGGTGGGCGGTCGCGCGCTCCGTGCGCCCGGTGATCCGGTGCGCCTGGCGTACCTGCCGGCGGCGGAGGTGCCGGAGGGCGCGATGCTGCTGCGACTCGGCACCGCCCTGCCGGACGACCCGCAGCTGCCGGAGGGCGCCGTGGTGCTGGGCGCGGTGCTGCAGGACGCCGACGCGTTCCCCGACGCCGCCTGGTCGGACCTGCGACTGGACGGGGCCGCGCTGCCCGACCGCGACGCCGGCGTCTTCGCCGAGCTGCTGGGGCTCGCGAACTGGCACGCCTCCTCCCGGTTCTCGCCGCGCACGGGCCGGCCGACGGAGCCCTCCCGCGGCGGCTGGGTGCGCCACCCCGCCGGCTTCGAGGCCGAGTCGAGCGGCGAGCACGTGTTCCCCCGCACCGATTCGGCGGTGATCATGGGGATCGTCGACGACGCCGACCGGCTGCTGCTCGCCTCGAACGCCGCCTGGCCGGAGGACCGCTGGTCGGTGCTCGCCGGCTTCGTCGAGCCGGGGGAGTCCTTCGAGGCGGCGGTGCGCCGGGAGACGCTGGAGGAGACCGGCGTCGACGTGGGGGAGTGCACCTACCTGGGGTCGCAGCCGTGGCCCTTCCCGGCCAGCGTCATGGTCGGCTTCATCGGCCGCACGCTGCCGGGCGGCCGCGTCGAGCCCCGCGTCGACGGCGTCGAGATCCGCGAGGCCCGCTGGTGGAGCCGCGACGAGCTGGCGGCCGCGTCGGGCGTCTCCATGCGCCTGCCCGGGCGCACCTCCATCGCCCGCGCGATCATCGAGCACTGGTACGGGGGCCGCCTGGAGGGCGACTGGTGACGGAGGCGGAGCGGCTGCTCGATGCGCTGGACGACCAGCAGCGGCAGGCGGCGGAGTCGCTGGCGGGGCCGGTGTGCGTGCTGGCGGGGGCCGGCACGGGCAAGACCCGCACCATCACGCACCGCATCGCCTACGGCGTCGCGACCGGCGTCTTCCCGCCGAAGCGGGTGATGGCCCTCACCTTCACCACCCGCGCCGCGGGCGAGCTGCGGTCGCGGCTGGCGGCGCTGGGCGCCCCGGGCATCGCGGCCCGCACCTTCCACAGCGCGGCGCTGGCCCAGCTGAACCACTTCTGGCCGCAGGTGATCGGCACGCCGGCGCCGTCGATCCTGGATTCGAAGGCCCGCACCGTGGCCCGCGCGGCGGAGGTGCTGCGGATGCGCCTGCCGACCGCGGCGCTGAAGGACCTGGCGGCGGAGATCGAGTTCCGCAAGGCGAGCGCGATGGGCTACGACGAGTACGCCGCGGCGGGCCGACCGGTGCCGGAGGGCCTCGACGTCGACGCCGTCGTGAACCTGCAGCAGCTGTACGAGACGCTGAAGGACGAGCAGCGCCAGATCGACTTCGAGGACGTGCTGCTCGCGACCGCGGGGATGATCGAGAGCGAGCCGCAGGTCGCGACGGAGGTGCAGGAGCAGTACCGCTTCTTCACCGTCGACGAGTACCAGGACGTCTCCCCGGCGCAGCAGGCGCTGCTGACGGCGTGGCTCGGGGAGCACAGCGACGTCTGCGTGGTCGGCGACGCCAGCCAGACGATCTACTCGTTCGCCGGCGCGCAGGCCGAGCACCTGCTGCGGTTCGGCGAGCGGCCGGGCGCCTCCGTGGTGCGGCTGGAGCACAACTACCGCTCGGTCGAAGGCGTCGTCCGCTCCGCCAACGCCCTGATGACGGGTCGGCGCGGCGCGCTGACCCTCACCGCGGTGCGGCGCGCGATCGACCCCCGCGATCCCGCGGTGCAGACGCGCGTGTTCGAGTCGGACGTCGAGGAGGCGCAGGGCATCGCCCAGGCGGTCGCCGCGCAGCTGGCCGGCGGCACCCCGCCCGCGTCGATCGCGGTGCTGGTGCGCATCAACGCGCAGTCGGCGCTGCTGGAGCAGGCGTTCGCCGCGGCCGGCGTGCCGGTGACGACGGGCCGCGGCGTGCGCTACTTCGAGCAGCCGGTGGTGCGCAAGGCCGTGGAGCTGCTGCGCGCGGCGGCCGCGGCGCGGGTGGACGAGCCGCTGGTGAAGACCGTCAGCGACGCGCTGCGGCAGCTGGGGCACACCCACCACGCGCCCGACGGTCCCGGCGAGCAGCGCACGCAGTGGGAGCTGCTGGACGCGCTGGGCACCCTGGCCGAGCAGGCGCCCGCCGGCACGCCGCTGGCCGCCTTCGTCACGGACCTCGCCGAGCGCGCCGCCGCGCAGCACGAGCCCGCCCGGGCCGCGGTGACGCTGATGACCCTGCACGGCGCCAAGGGGCTGGAGTGGCCGGTCGTCTTCATCGCGGGCTGCTCCGAGGGCCTGCTGCCGATCGCCTACGCGAAGACGCCCGCGGCGGTGGAGGAGGAGCGGCGCCTGCTCTACGTCGGGGTCACCCGGGCCCGCGACCGGCTGCGGCTCTCGTGGTCGCGCAGCGCCCCGCCGCGGCCGGGCGAGCGGCGTCCGAGCCGGTTCCTCGCAGAGCTCACGCCGCCGGGAGCGCCCCTCGGCACGAGCAGCGCGCGTGCCAGGGCCGTGGCGCACGGCTGATCGCGCCGTCGGGCTCGATCCGCAGCGCCGCGCCCTCCAGGCCCGTCGGCGCACCGGCCGCCACCTGGCTCAGCACCTCGGCGACGACGAGGGCCGCCCGCAGCCGCACGGGCAGCGCCCGGGCGGTGCGCGACCCGGTGCGGCGCAGCAGCTGCGCGCCGATCGCCCGCCGACCGGGCTCGTCGAGCCGGTGCTCCTCCGCGCACCGCAGGCACGGGGTGGCGCCCGGCCGCACCAGCGGGCCGACGGCGACCGCCTGATCGCCGAACACCAGGCCCAGGTGCGGCACGTCCCGCTGCAGCCACCGCACCGTGGCGGCGGGCCGGATCAGGTGGTGGCCAGCGACCACGACCACGCCGGGCTCGCGGTCGACCGGCTCCAGGTGCAGCAGCGCGATCAGCACGGCCGCCAGGTCGTCCGGGGCGTCCAGCCCGACGCGCAGCACGGGCGGCAGCGGCCGCCGCGGACCGGCGAGCACGGGCCGCAGGGCGGTCAGCAGCCCGTCGAGCGCGCCCTGCGGCAGGCCCGCCTGCTGCGCGACGGCCTCGAGCCGGTCGCGGGGCGCGCCGTCGACCAGCGCGGCCAGCACGGCCTCGCCGCCCGGCGGCACGGGGTCCAGCACCGCCAGCACCGGGTCGACGCCGAACTGCACGGCGTCGGGGGAGCGCCAGAGCGGCAGGACGGCGGGATCGATCCTCAGCACGCGGGCATGATGTCCGGCCGCGCCCGACGGCCCGCCCGGTTCTCCACAGCCCGCTCCGGCGGCGGATCACACCGGGGGAGGGGGCTCCTCGCCGCGCAGCAGGTCCTCCAGCTCGCGGTCCACGTCGTCCTTCGGCGGCTCCCCGCCGGTCAGGCGGGCGACCAGGGCCGCCGGGTCGTCCACGTCGGCGGCGGTCGGCAGCAGGTCCGGGTGCGACCACAGCCGGTCGCGGCCCTCCACGCCCACGGCGTCGGTGACGGCGCGCCACATCGCGGCGGCCTCGCGCAGCCGGCGGGGCCGCAGCTCCAGGCCCACCAGGGTGGCGAAGGCCTGCTCGCCCGGCCCGCCCGTCGCGCGGCGCCGGCGCACGGTCTCCGCGACCGCCGACGCCTTGGGCAGCCGCGCGGTCGCGTCCGCGGTCACCACGTCGACCCAGCCCTCGACCAGTGCCAGCGTGGTCTCGAGGCGTTCCAGCGCGGCCTCCTGCGCCGGCGTCTTCGGCGGGATCAGCTCGCCGTTCGAGAACGCCTCCTTGAGCCGCTCCGTGTCCGTCGGGTCGAAGCCCTCCGCGAACCGCTCCACCTGGTCGACGTCGACGCCGAGGTCGCGGGAGAAGTCGCCGATCGTGCTGGTGAGGCGCAGCCGCAGCCACCGCGCGTTGCGGAACAGCCGGGCGTGCGCCAGCTCGCGCACCGCCAGGTACAGCGTCACCTGCTGGCCGTCGATGTCGAGCCCCTCGGCGAAGGCGTCCAGGTTCTGCGGCAGCAGGGCGGCGCGGCCGTCCGGCAGCAGCGGCACGCCGACGTCGCCGCCCGACACCACGTCGGCCGCGAGCCCGCCGACGACGGCGCCCAGCTGGGCGGCGAAGATCGTGCCGCACACCTGGCGCAGCATCCGGCCGGCGTCCGGCACCCGTCCCGCCAGCTCGCCGGCGATCTCGGGCGGGATGCGGTCGGTGAAGACCGTCGTCAGCGACTCCGCGATGCGGATCGCCACGGGTTCGGCCAGCTGCACCCAGAACGGCATCGTCGCGCGGATCCACTGCGTGCGGGTGGAGGCGCCGGGCGTCTCGGGCAGCGTCTCGAACACCGTCGCCTCGTCGAGCCACAGGCCGGCGACGGAGAAGGCCTGCGCGACCTCGGACACCTGCGCATCGGTCGCGGACAGCGACCCCGCACCGGCGGCGGCGACCGCCTGCTCGGTGGCGATGCCCCAGTCGATGCGGCCGTCGGGCTGCTGCATCGACTGCCGCAGCTGCGCCATCAGCTGCTCGAGGGCGGGGGCGCCGCCCGGCAGGCCCATCGCCTTGGCCAGCGCGGCCGTGTCGGGGGGCGTGCCGCCCGACATCATCCGCCGCAGCATCTCCTGCAGATCCGGTTCGGAGGCGTCGTCCGGCTCATCGGCCATGCGCCTACGCTATGCGACCCATGCGACCGACGCGCTCCCGCCGCCTCCTGCTGCGCGGACGGCCCGTGCCCTGGCGCGGCGTCACCGCGGTCGGCGCGGTGCTGGCCGTGCTGGTGGTCGCCCTGCTGCCCTCGCCCTACGCGGTCGAGCGCCCCGGCCCGGTCTTCGACACCCTGGGCAGCGCGGGCAGCGGCGAGGAGCGCGCGGCCCTCATCACGATCCCGGACCGCACCACGTACCCGACCGGCGACGGGCGCCTCGACCTGCTGACCGTCTCCGTGCTCGGCTCGCCGTCCGGCGGCCCGCCGTGGCTCGACCTGGTCCGCGCCTGGCTCGACCCGACGCAGTCCGTGATCCCCCTCGAGGCGGTGTTCCCCTCCGGCTCCACCGTGCAGCAGTCGGAGCGGCAGAGCGCCGCCGACATGACGGCCAGCCAGCGCAGCGCGGTCGCGGCCGCGCTGACCCGCCTGGGCGAGCGGGTGCAGGGGGACGTCCGGATCGCCCGGGTGTCTGCGGGCACGGCCGCCGCGGGCCGGCTGCAGGTGGGCGACGTGATCCGCTCCTACGACGGGCGCGAGGTCGACGACTCCTGCGCGCTGCAGAACGACGTCGTGGCGGGCGGCGGGGCTCGGGCGGATGTCGTCGTCGTGCGTGACGGGGAGGAGCGGACGGTGACGGTGTCGCCCCGCGAGGTCGCCCTGTCCGACGGCTCGTCCCGCCCGCTGCTGGGCGTCGCGACGACCGCGTCGTTCCGCTTCCCCTTCGAGGTCGACCTGCGCATCGACGACGTGGGCGGGCCGTCCGCCGGGATGATGTTCGCCCTCGGCGTCATCGACAAGCTGACCCCGGGGCAGCTGACCGGCGGCCGCCACGTCGCCGGCACCGGCACCATCTGCGGCGACGGGCAGGTCGGGCCGATCGGCGGGATCCGCCAGAAGCTGGTCGCGGCGCGGGAGGCGGGCGCGACGCTGTTCCTGGCGCCCGAGGACAACTGCGACGAGGTCGCGGGCTACATCCCTGCAGGCCTCGATGTGGTGGCTGTGAAGACCCTTGCAGGCGCCCTCGACGCGCTGGAACAGGTGCGCGATCAGGGTTCCGTCCAGGGCCTGCCGTCGTGCGCGGCGCCGGTAGGCTCCACCGGGTGACGACGCCAACAGCAGCGCCGGCACGACGCAGGCGCGCGGCTCTCGCGATCACCCTCGGCGTTGTGGTGGTCCTCCTCATCGGGTTCTTCCTCTTCGCGGGGCTCTACACCGACGCGCTCTGGTTCGGCCAGCTCGGGTTCCAGAACGTGCTCTTCACGCAGTGGGCGGCCATCGCCGGCCTCTTCGTGGTCGGGTTCCTCGCGATGGCGGTGCCCGTCGCCGTGTCCATCCAGCTGGCGTACCGGCTGCGGCCCGTCTACGCGAAGCTGACGGCGCAGCTGGACCGCTACCAGCAGGTGATCGAGCCGCTGCGCCGGGTCGTCATGTTCGGCGTGCCCGCCGTCATCGGCCTGTTCGCGGGCGTCTCGGCCGCCGCGCGCTGGCAGCCGATCCTGCTGCTGCTGCACTCGCAGCCGGTGGGGCGCACGGACCCGCAGTTCGGGCTCGACATCGGCTTCTACCTGTTCGTGCTGCCCGCGCTGCACGGCATCGTCGGCTTCGCCTCCGCCGCGCTCGTCGTCTCGATCATCGCCGCGGTCGCGACCTCCTACCTCTACGGCGCCATCCGCGTGCTCGGCCGCGAGGTGCGGGTGTCCCGCACCGCCCGCGTGCAGATCGCCGTGACCGTCGCCGTCTTCCTGGCCCTGCAGGCGGTCAGCCTGTTCCTGGACCAGTTCACGACGCTGTACGACCCGTCCTCCGGCCGCGGCCTGATCACCGGCGCCGGCTACGCGGACGTGAACGCGGTGATCCCGGGGCGCCTGATCCTGGCGGTGATCGCGCTGCTCGTCGCCGCCCTCTTCGTCGTCACCGCGATCATCGGCCGCTGGCGGCTGCCGCTGATCGGTTCCGCGCTGCTGGTCGTCTCGTCGATCGTCGTCGGCTCGGTCTTCCCGTGGGCGATGTACAACCTGCAGGTGCGGCCCAACGAGGGCCCGCTGGAGCGGCAGTACATCCAGCGCGCCATCGACGCCACCGGCGATGCCTACGGTGTCGGAAAGAACGACGTGGAGACGACGTCGTACGACGCCTCCACCGACGCGCAGCAGGGCGCGTTGCAGCAGGACGCGCAGACCACCGCGAACATCCGCATCATCGACCCCGCCATCGTGCAGCCGACGTTCGGGCAGTTCCAGCAGTTCCGCCAGTACTACTCGTTCCCGCGACGCCTGGACGTCGACCGCTACCGGATCGACGGCACCACGCAGGACGCCGTGGTCGCGGTGCGCGAGCTGAACCAGGACGGCGTCTCGAACCCGACCGCGTACAACGACGCGTTCGTGTACACGCACGGCTACGGCCTGGTGGCGGCCTACGGCAACCGGCGCTCCGCGGACGGCGCCCCGGTGTTCTTCGAGTCGAACATCCCGACCACCGGCTCCTTGAACATCGAGCAGCCGCGCATCTACTTCGGCGAGGACTCGCCCACCTTCTCCGTGGTCGGCGCCCCGAGCGGCACCCGGCCGATCGAGCTCGACTACGCGGGCGGCACGGGCACGGGCACCCAGCAGAGCAACACCTACGACGCGGAGGGCGGACCGAGCGTCGGGAACCTGTTCAACCGGGTCGTCTACGCGATGAAGTTCTCGTCCGACCAGATCCTGCTGTCCGACGCGGTGAACGAGCAGTCGCAGATCCTGTACGACCGCAACCCGGTCGACCGCGTGCAGAAGGTGGCGCCGTACCTCACGGTGGACAGCGATCCCTATCCGTCCGTGGTCAACGGGCGCATCGTCTGGATCGTCGACGGCTACACGACGGCGACCTCCTACCCGTACTCCAGCTCGCAGAGCCTGTCGAACGCGCTGCGCGACACGAACCAGAACGACGCGCTGGCTCCCTACGTCACGGACCAGATCAACTACATGCGGAACTCGGTGAAGGCGACCGTCGACGCCTACACCGGCAAGGTGACGCTGTACGCCTGGGACGCGAACGACCCGGTCCTCAAGGCCTGGCGCAGCGTCTTCCCCAACACGGTGCAGTCGATCAGCGAGATGAGCGCCGACTTGATGAGCCACGTGCGCTACCCGGAGGACCTGTTCCGCATGCAGCGGGAGGTGCTCTCGCGGTACCACGTGCGCGACGCGGCCTCCTGGTTCACCGGCGACGACGCCTGGCAGACGCCGCCCGACCCGTCCGCGTCGGGTGCGGGCGCGGCCGCCGCGGGCACGACGCAGCAGCAGCCGGCCTCATCGACGACCTTCCAGCCGCCGTACTACCTGACGATGCAGCTGCCGGGGCAGTCGGCGCCGAGTTTCTCGCTGTACTCGACCTACATCCCCTCGCAGAACGCGTCCGACGCGGAGGCCCGCGGCATCCTGACCGGTTACCTCGCGGTCGACGCTGACGCCGGCACGACGCAGGGCCAGAAGCGACCGGACTACGGGAAGCTGCGCCTGCTGGAGCTGCCGAGGAACTCCCAGGTGCAGGGGCCCAGCCAGGTGCAGGGCCAGTTCCAGTCCGACACCACGATCCAGCAGCAGCTGACGCTGCTGAACCGCGGCGGATCGGGCGGGTCGACCGTGCGGCTCGGCAACCTGCTGACCATCCCGGTCGGCGGCGGATTCCTCTACGTCCAGCCGGTCTACGTGCAGTCGTCCTCGGGATCGACCTATCCGCTGCTGCGCAAGGTGCTGACCTCCTTCGGCACGCAGGCGCAGATCGGCGACACGCTCGACGAGTCGCTGAACGCGCTGTTCGGCGGCAACTCCGGCACCGACACCCCGGACGCGGGGGCGGGCGGCAGCGGTTCGGGCTCGGGCTCGGGCTCGGGCTCGGGCAGCGGTTCGGGCTCGGGGTCGGACAACGGCTCCGGCTCGACGACCGGCAGCGCAGCCCTGCAGGCCGCCCTGCAGGACGCGCAGGACGCGCTCGAGGCCCGACAGGCCGCCTACGCCAAGAACGACCTGGTCGCTGCGGCCGAGGCCGATCGGCAGCTGCAGGCCGCGGTCGAGCGGGCCATCCAGGCCGGCGGCTGAACCGGGGTGCTCCGCCCGCGTGGTAGCGTTGCTCCTGCGACGCGGGGTGGAGCAGTTCGGTAGCTCGCTGGGCTCATAACCCAGAGGTCGTAGGTTCAAATCCTGCCCCCGCAACCACATCGAGAGGCCCGGATCCACACGGATCCGGGCCTCTCGTCCTGTCCGGACCGGTTCGGCTCGGGCGGACTCCGGTCCCGCAGGTGCGCCGGGCCTCCCTACGATCGGCGCATGGGCGTGCGGGTGGCGGTGGCGCAGTTCGCGCCGGGGGACGACGTGGCCGCGAACCGGGCGGCGGTCGAGCGGCTGGTGCGCGAGGCCGCGGACGCGGGCGCTCGCCTGACGGTGCTGCCGGAGTACACGACGTTCTTCGAGCGGCGCATGGGGCCGGCGTTCGCCGAGCACGCGCAACCCGTGGACGGCCCGTTCGTCGGGGCGGTGCAGGCGGTCGCCGCGCGCACCGGGACGACCGTCGTGCTGGGGCTCGTCGAGTCGGCGGGGGAGCGCGTGCGCAACACCGCCGTCGCCGTCGACGCGACGGGCGTCGTCGCGGTCTACCGCAAGGCGCACCTGTACGACGCCTTCGGCGCAGAGGAGAGCCGGTGGGTGGAGCCGGGCGGGCTCGAGCCGCCGCAGACCTTCGTCGTCGACGGCCTCCGCGTCGGCATGCAGACCTGCTACGACCTGCGCTTCCCCGAGGCGACCCGCGTGCTCGCCGACGCGCAGGTCGACCTGGTGCTCGTGCCCGCCGACTGGGTGCCCGGCCCGCGCAAGGTCGCGCACTGGCGCACGCTGCTGGCGGCCCGCGCCATCGAGAACACGGTCTTCGTCGCCGCGGCCGGCCAGGTGCCGCCCGCCGGCGTCGGGGCGAGCCTGGTGCTCGACCCGGCGGGCGACGTGCTGGCCGAGCTGGGGGAGCAGCCCGGCGTCGCGACGGCCGACCTCGACCCGGCGCGCATCGCGGAGGTGCGGGAGGTCAACCCCTCGCTCGCGCTGCGGCGCTACGCCGTGGTGCCGCGCTGAGGCGACGCCAGCGGCAGGGACGGCGCGGCGGCGCGCGTCAGCGGGTGGAGAGGGTCGCGAGGCGCGTCGCGGCCTCCGTCAGCACCGCCGGGGACTTGCAGAACGCGAAGCGGACCAGCGAGCGCATGCGGGAGGCCTGCTCCGGGCGGCAGAACGCGCTGACGGGCACGCCGACCACGCCGGCCAGCTCGGGCAGGCGGCGGCACAGCTCCACCGCGTCGTCGAAGCCCAGCGCGGCGCCGTCGGCGATGACGAAGTAGCCGGCCTGCGGACGCGAGACCGGCAGGCCAGCGGCGGCGAGGCCCTCGACCAGCAGGTCGCGGCCGCCCTGCAGGCGGCCCGCGATCCCGACGAAGACCTCGTCCGGCAGGTCGAGGCCGATCGCGGTCGCGGGCTGGAACGGCGCACCGTTCACATAGGTCAGGAACTGCTTCACCGCCAGCGCCGCCGAGACCAGCTCGGCGGGCCCCGTCAGCCAGCCGATCTTCCAGCCGGTGGTGCTGAACGTCTTGCCGCCGGAGGAGATGGAGATCGTGCGGTCCCGGGCGCCCGGCAGGGTCGCCACCGGCACGTGGCGCACGCCGTCGAACAGCAGGTGCTCGTAGACCTCGTCCGTGACGATCAGGCAGTCGTGCCGCTCCGCCGCCTCCACGACCATCTGCAGCGTCTCGGCGTCGAGCACCGCGCCCGTCGGGTTGTGCGGCGAGTTCAGCAGGATCACGCGCGTGCGGTCGGTGATCGCCTCACGCAGTCGCTGCGGATCCGGCTGGAAGTCCGGCCAGTCGACCGGCACCGTGCGGTGCACGCCGCGAGCCAGGCCGATCAGCGCGCCGTAGGCGTCGTAGGCGGGCTCGAGCGTCAGCACCTCGTCGCCCTCGTCCACGAAGGCCAGCAGCACCGCCGCCAGGGCCTCGGTCGCCCCGGCGGTCACCAGCACCTCCGTGTCGGGGTCGACCTCCAGGCCGTACCAGCGGCGCTGGTGGCGCGCGACGGCCTGCCGCAGCACCGCCGTGCCCCGGCCGGGCGGATACTGGTTCACGCCGCT
The DNA here is from genome assembly GCA_022701925.1 of Microbacteriaceae bacterium. Classification (GTDB taxonomy): domain Bacteria; phylum Actinomycetota; class Actinomycetes; order Actinomycetales; family Microbacteriaceae; genus Amnibacterium. The sequence goes on along the minus strand of JAKONM010000095.1, from coordinate 6,980 downwards.
CGCGATCGCCTCGCGCGCGGCCTCGAGCACCTCGCGCGGCCCGTCCGTGTCGGGGAAGCCCTGACCCAGGTTGATCGCCCCGGTGGCCAGGGCGAGGGCGCTCATCTCGGCGAAGACGGTGGTGCCCGGAGCGCCGTCCGCGCCGAGCAGCCCTGCTCCTGCGGCGGCCCTCCGCCACGGTCCCGGCCTCGTCACAGACCGACCCTACGATCCGCGAGGCCTCAGCGAAGCCTTCCGTGTCTCATAAGAACAGCACAGGAACGGGTCGCACCCTGATGTGGCTTTGGAAGGAGCACCATGACGGACAACACTGACCGGCCGATCGAGGGCCGGTCGGAGACCGCGCACGACGGCGGCCACCTGCACGACGACGCCACCACGACGAGCCCCCTCGTCACGGCCGAGCAGCCGGCCGAGTCGAAGCCGACCGGCTCGGCCTTCCGCCGCAGCGGCCGGAGCGGACTGCTGGTCCCCGTGGTCGCGGCGGCGGTCGTCGCCGCGCTGATCGGCGGAGGGCTCGGCGCCGGCATCGCGCTGGCCGTGAACCAGCCCGCCGCCGGCGTGACCACGTCCTCGGCATCCGGCTCCGGCTCCGGCGTCGTCATCAACAACCCGAGCACGGCGACCGCCGTGTCCGCGGTCGCCGCGAAGGCCTCTCCCTCGGTGGTCACCATCGCCGTCGCCGCCTCCAACGAGTCGGGCACCGGCTCGGGCATCGTGCTCAGCTCCGACGGCTACGTGCTGACGAACAACCACGTGGTCACGCTGGACGGGGACACCTCCGGCGGCACGATCACGGTGACCACCTCCGACGGCCGCCTGTACAAGGCGAAGATCGTGGGCACCGACCCGCTGAACGACCTGGCCGTGATCAAGCTGACGAACGCGACCGGCCTCACCGCCGCCACCTTCGCGGACTCGAGCGAGCTGAACGTCGGCGACCCGGTCGTCGCGATCGGCGCGCCGCTCGACCTGCCGAACACGGTGACCACCGGCATCGTGTCCGCCCTGAACCGCAGCATCGCGGTCGCCTCGTCCGCGGTGCCCGAGCAGGGCAGCGGCGGCAGCAGCGACGGGGATCAGAACCAGGGCGACAGCCCGTTCAACTTCTGGAACTTCGGCGGCGAGGGCCAGTCGCAGCAGGGCCAGCAGCAGACCCAGACGCAGAACATCTACCTGTCGGTGCTGCAGACCGACGCCGCGATCAACCCCGGCAACTCGGGCGGCGCGCTGCTCGACTCGCAGGGCCGCGTCATCGGCGTCAACGTGGCGATCGCCGGCACCGGGTCCTCCAGCGGCGGCCAGTCCGGCAGCATCGGCGTCGGGTTCTCCATCCCGTCCGACGTCGCGAAGCGCATCGCCGACGAGCTGATCGCCGGCGAGCAGCCGACGCACGGCCAGCTGGGCGTCGAGTCGCCCGCCGGGCAGACGGCGACGACCGGTTCCGTGGCGGGGGTGCCCGTGTCGAAGGCCACCGAGGGGCAGCCCGCGGCGGCGGCCGGCATCAAGGCCGGCGACGTGATCACGGCGATCGCCGGCGTGCCCGTGACGGACTACACCGACCTGGCCGGCCAGGTGCGGGCGCACCCGGGCGGCAGCACGGTGGACGTCACCTACTCCCGGAACGGCGCCTCGAAGACGGTCGCCGTGAAGCTCGGCTCCGTGAAGGCCGCCTCCTGACCGGACGCGGGATCGAGGACCCGACCGCGTGCGCGGCCGGGTCCTCGCCGGTGCGCCCGTGACGGGCATCGGCGGGCCCGTCTGGGGCGTGGCCGTCATCCTGATGCTGGCGGTGCTGCTGGTGCTGAACGTCGTGCGGCTGAAGCGGTCGAGCACCGGTCCCGCCCCGATCGTCGGGATGGTCGTCGCCGTGGTGGTCGTGCTGGCCGGCATCGGCCTGCTGCTGGCCTTCGGCAGCACCTGACGCGCGGCGAAACCGTTTGCGCCCGGTTCCCTAGACTCGCGGCACTCGCTTGAGGGAGAACGGGGCCGTTCCGCCAATGCTCGCCATCGCACAGCAGGCGCAGGCCGCCCGCGCCTTCGTCACCGGTCGGCTCGCGGCCTGGGCGGTCCGGGTCGACGAGGCCTTCGAGTCCCGTCTGGACGAGCACTTCGAGAAGCTGTTCACCTGCTTCACCGAGGTGTACGGCGACCGCTCCGACTGCCTGGAGCAGCTGGCGGCGCTGCTCGCCATGGCGGCCCGCTCGGCGGCGGCGCGTCCCGACGACCTGAAGGCGCTGGACCTGCAGCGCGAGCAGGACCGGGAGTGGTACCTGAGCAACCGCATGCTCGGCGGCGTCTGCTACGTCGACCGGTTCGCGGGCGACCTGGAGGGGGTGCGGGCCCGCATCCCGTACTTCCGCGAGCTGGGCCTGACCTACCTGCACCTGATGCCGCTGTTCAGGACCCCGGAGGGCGACTCCGACGGCGGCTACGCCGTCTCCAGCTACCGCGAGGTGGACCCGGCGCTCGGCACGACGGAGCAGCTGCGGGACCTGGCGACCGACCTGCGCGCCGCCGGCATCTGCCTGGTCGTCGACTTCATCTTCAACCACACGAGCGACGAGCACGAGTGGGCGCGGAAGGCGGTGGCGGGCGAGCACGGGTACGCGGACTTCTACCGGATCTACCCGGACCGCACGATCCCCGACCTGTTCGAGCAGACCACCCGCGAGGTGTTCCCGGACGACCACCCCGGATCGTTCGTGCAGCTGCCCGACGGCCGCTGGATCTGGTCGACCTTCTACCACTTCCAGTGGGACCTGAACTACGCCAACCCCGAGGTCTTCACCGCGATGGCGGGGGAGATGCTGTTCCTCGCGAACACCGGCGTCGACGTGCTGCGCATGGACGCGGTCGCCTTCATCTGGAAGCGCCTGGGCACCTCCTGCGAGAACCTGCCCGAGGCGCACGTGCTGATCCGCGCGTTCAACGCGGTGCTGCGCATCGCGGCCCCGGCCGTGCTCTTCAAGTCGGAGGCGATCGTCCACCCCGACCAGGTGGTCGAGTACATCGACGTCGACGAGTGCCAGCTGTCGTACAACCCGCTGCAGATGGCCCTGACGTGGGAGGCCCTGGCGACCCGCGACGTCCGGCTGCTGTCGCAGGCGCTCGAGCGCCGGCACGCGATCGCGCCGGGCACCGCCTGGGTCAACTACGTGCGCAGCCACGACGACATCGGCTGGACCTTCGCCGACGAGGACGCGGCCGAGCTCGGGATCGACGGGTACGGGCACCGCCGCTTCCTGAACGCGTTCTACGTGAACCGCTTCCCCGGCAGCTTCGCGCGCGGGGTGCCGTTCCAGGAGAACCCGCGCACGGGCGACGCGCGCGTCTCGGGCACCACCGCCTCCCTGGCCGGGGTCGAGGCCGGCGATCCGCGGGGGCCGCAGCGGGTGCTGCTGGCCCACTCCCTGGCCCTGTCGACCGGCGGCGTGCCGCTGCTCTACCTGGGCGACGAGGTCGGCCAGCTCAACGACTACGGGTACCTGACGACGCCGGAGCACGCCGGCGACAGCCGCTGGGTGCACCGGCCGCCGTACCCGGCGGAGCGCTACGCCGAACGCGGCGACCCGGACACGGACGCCGGCACGGTCTACCGCGGACTCAAGCGGATGATCGCGGTGCGGCGCGAGACGCCGGAGCTGGCGGGCGGCGCGCTGGTGACCTTCCAGACGCACGACCCGCACGTGCTCGGCTACCAGCGGCCTGGCCCCGACGGCACCGTGCTGGTGCTCGTCAACGTGTCGGAGGAACGCCGCACCGTGCCGTCCGAGGCCTTCGCGGCGTTGCCGGGCAGCGCCCGCGAGCTGCTGACGGACATCGAGACGCCGCTGTGGGCCGACCTGGAGCTGGAGCCGCTGCAGTTCCTCTGGCTGCACTGCTGAGGGGTGAGGCGGTCAGCCTCGCCAGGTCAGTCGACGTGGCCCCCGTCGAGCGCCTTTCGGTCGTCGCCCAGCAGGATCTCGCCCGGGAAGACCGAGGGCGGCGCCGCGAAGGCCTCCTTCGTCGCCTTCACGACCTTGCCGCCGGCCAGCCGGTTGCCGGCCCCGCCCAGGACCGCTCCGATGCCGAACGGCACCGCGCGCAGCACGACGCTGCCGCCCTGTCGCGCCGCGAACCGCTTCAGGAACGAGCGCCGCACCCGGTCGGCCAGCGGCTTCACCAGCTTGGTGGGCAGCCGCGAAGTGACGGTCTCGCCCCAGTAGGCGCTGCGCGACTGACCGGTGCCGTTCATCTCGCCGGTGAACTGCTCGACCAGCTTGGCGCCGGAGGGGCCCAGCATCAGGGCCATCACCAGGGTGCTGGCGCGCTCGGGGTCCGTCGTGGACAGCCCGTGCACCTCCGCCACCGACTGGGCGTAGAGCGCGCTGGCCTCGAGGAACCCGATCGTCTCCGCGCCGCTGATGCCGATCGCCGCGACGGTACCGACGCCCGGCACCACGGCCGCCGCCCCGGTCGCCGCGCCGCCCGCGGTCACCGCGGCCAGGTAGCGCTTCTCGAGGATCTTCAGCACCTGCTCGGGCGAGGCCTCGGGGTGCTTCTTGCGGATGGACCGGAGGTGCGCGAGCACGGCGGGCCGCTGCACCGACAGCAGCCGGTCCCAGCCGCGCTGCGTCCAGGTCTGCTCGAGGTCGTCCGATCCGCTGGCCATGCTCCGGATGATAGGAACCCCGCGCCGAGCATCCGCCGCACGCGGGGGCGGTGCTACCGTCGCCCGTCCTCATCCGCCGACCGGAAGCGCCCGTGACCATCCCGCACTTCGCCGACCAGCAGAACATCGTCTTCGTGCCGGCGCTGCTGGCGCTGCTGGTGGCCACCGTGCTGATCTGCCTGCCGATCGTGTTCGCGCCGACGCTGCGGCGCGGCCGTCGACCCGGCGGCCGGGCGCTGGTCGTCGTCGCCGGCGTGCTCGCGGTGGCCGCGCTGGTGGTCGCCGGCTGGCAGGCCGGTGCGGGCGCCCGGGTGCTGCAGGAGGAGCGCGCGACGGTGGCGTCGCAGCTGCAGCAGCGCTACGGGCTGGGCCTCAGCGGCGCCGAGGTGAACGAGCTGCTGAACGGCGGAGCGCCGTCACGCACGTCACCGCAGCTGGCCTCGGAGCTGGAGCTGCGGCCGAACGCGAAGGGCGAGCAGACGCACGCCCTGCGGCTGAAGGCCGAGGCGACGGGGTCGGACGAGTACGACCTGACGTACGGCGGGGTGGTGCTGCCCGCCCGCTCCTGACCGGCCGCCGAGGCGCGGGGCCGCGTCAGGAGTAGTCGGCCGTGTAGCGGTCGTACGCCTCGTCGATGGGCCCGTCGAACTTCAGCACGTGGTCGTCCAGGTACAGCCCGCGCTTGCAGAAGCGCTTCAGGTCGCCGTCGTTGTGCGAGACGAAGAACAGCGTGCGGCCCTCGTCGAGCATCTGCTCGATGCGGGTGTAGCACTTGCGCCGGAACCCGCGGTCGCCGACCGCCAGCACCTCGTCGACCAGCATGATCGGCTCGTCGAGCCGCGACACCACGCTGAAGGCGACGCGCACCTTCATGCCGCTGGACAGGTGCTTGTAGGGGGTGTTGACGAAGTCCTTCACCTCGGCGAAGGCGATGATGTCGTCGAACTCCTGGTCGATCTGCTCGTGGCTCTTGCCGTGCAGCCCGGCCGCCAGGTACACGTTGTCGCGCACCGACAGGTCGTCCACGAAGCCGCCGGTGATCTCGATCAGCGGGGCGACCCCGCGGCGCACGTCGACCGTGCCCTCGTCGGGGATCATCACCTCCGCCACGATCTTCAGCAGCGTCGACTTGCCCTGGCCGTTGCGGCCCACGACGCCGATCGACTCGCCCTGCGCCACGTCGAAGCTGACGTGCCGGAACGCCCAGAACTCGTCCGGGACCTCGCGCAGCTGCTTCGTGCCGAGCAGGTCCTTGAGACTGCGCTGACGGCGGCGGTTGATCTTGAACTGGATGCCGACGTCGTCGACCGAGATGACGGGCGCGGCCATCAGATCTCCTTCAGCACGCGCGGGATCGAGCGGCGGAACACGACGGCGCCGATCGTGAAGATGATCGTGGAGCTGATGAGGCTCTGCACCACGTACACCCAGTCGACGATCTCCGGGAAGAACATCCCGCGGTAGAGGTCGAGGATCCCGGCAAGGGGGTTGATGCCGTAGAGGAAGTGCAGCACCGGGTTGCCGAAGTCGAAGTGGTAAAGCACGGGAGCCGCGTAGAACAGCACGCGCAGCCCCAGTTTCACCACCCGCTCCAGGTCGCGGTAGAACACGGCGAGCGGCGCGATGATGAAGTTGCACCCGACCGTGAGGAACACCTGGAGGGCGATTGCGACCGGCAGGTAGATGAAGATCATCGGAGACGGCGCCCTGAGATAGATCAGCGCGAAGAAAGCGAGGATCGAAAGGCTGATCAAGAACTCGATGCCCTTGGACGCGATCTGCCGCAGGATCCAGATGCTGCGCGGGATGCGCACCGAGCGGATCAGTTTGCCCTCCTGCCGGAAGGCGCGCGTGGCGTCGGACAGGTTGCCGTTGAACCAGGTCCAGGGCAGCACGGCGCAGAGCAGGAAGATGATGTAGGGCTGATCCGTCGACCCGCCCCGATTGGTGAAGATGAACTGGAACACCACCCAGTAGATGCCGGCCATCAGCAGCGGGTCGATGATCGACCACAGGTAGCCGAGGGCGCTCGTCGTGTAGCGGACCTTCAGGTCGCGGGTCGTGAGCAGCCACAGCGCCTGGCGGTACCGCGCCCAGTAGGACCCGCGGTTCTGCGCGGCGATGGCGCGGGGCGCCTGCACGGCAGCGGTCACGGGGCGTCCTCTTCCGGTCGGCTCCAGGTGGGGGAAGGGGTGGAGCGGCGGGGGGTCATGCTAATCCAGCCCCCGAGCCGCGGCCGGGCCGCGGCCGCGGCGCGTCAGCGCGCCGCCCGGCGCGCGTTGCTACGGTCGTGGGCGTGACGGACGACGGGGACGGCGCGGGGACG
>JAKONM010000094.1 GCA_022701925.1 Microbacteriaceae bacterium | reverse complement strand
CGACGCGCCGCATCCGGGCGGTCGGGCAGCGGCGTGCCGGACAGGGACGTGCGGATCCGCGGAGCCGGGTCAGCCGACGAGGCCCTGGGCGTAGACGCTGGCGGTGAAGCCGGTGAGGTCCTGGATGCGCTCGCCCTGGCCGATCAGCTTGATGGGGATGCCCGTCTCGTCCTGCACGCGCAGCACGAACCCGCCCTTGGCAGAGCCGTCCAGCTTCGTGATGACCAGGCCGGTGACCCCGGCGGACTCGATGAAGGCCTGCGCCTGCAGCACGCCGTTCTGCCCGGTGGTCGCATCGAGCACCAGCAGCACCTCGGCGATCTCGGTCTGCTTCTCCACGACGCGCTTGATCTTGCCGAGCTCGTCCATCAGCCCGCCCTTGGTGTGGAGGCGGCCGGCGGTGTCGATCAGCACGATCTCGGTGCCGGTGCGCTTCGCGTACTCGACGGTCTGGAAGGCGACGGAGGCGGGGTCCTGGCCCTGCTGCTGCGGCCGCACCACGGCGGCGCCGCCGCGCTCGGCCCAGGTCGCCAGCTGGTCGACGGCCGCCGCGCGGAAGGTGTCGGCCGCCCCCACGACCACGGAGCGGCCGAAGTTGCCCACGTACTTCGCCAGCTTGCCGATCGTGGTGGTCTTGCCGACGCCGTTCACGCCGACGACCAGCACGACGGCGGGCCGCTCCGACAGCTTCAGCGTCGGGTCGAAACCGGCCAGCCGCTCCTCCACGTCCTCCCGCAGCATCCGCTGCAGGTCGCGGGGGTCGGTGGTGCGGTAGCGCTCGACCTTCTCCTTGAGCGACCCGATCATCGACTCGGTGATGTCGGGGCCGAAGTCGGCGCCGATCAGGGCGCCCTCCAGGTCGTCCCAGGTGTCCTCGTCGATCGTGCGCACGGCGCCGAAGAGGTTGCGCAGCCGCGCGCCGAATCCCGTGCGTTCCGCCACGAGGCTCAAGGCTAGGGGCTGTCGGCGGCCGCTCGGAGGGCGCGGCTAGCGTCGCGGCGACCCCGACGGAAGGAACCGCGCCGTGCCCGACTCCCCCTCCCCCGCCCGAATCGCCCTGCTGGGCACCGGAACGATGGGCGTCGGCATGACGCACTCCCTGCTGCGCGCCGGGTTGCCGGTGACGGTCTGGAACCGCACCCGCGAGAAGGCGGAGCCTCTGGCGGCCGACGGCGCGACGGTCACGGACTCGCGGAGGAGGCGGTGCGCGACGCGGACGTCGTGATCACGATGCTCTTCGACGTCGACGCGGTGGCCGAGGTGATCGAGCAGGTCGCCCCGTCCATGCGCGACGGCGCGGTCTGGGCGCAGATGGCGACCGTCGGCCGGGACGGCATCGCGCGCCTGGCCGGGCTGGCCGAGCAGCACGGGCTGCGCCTGGTCGACAGCCCGGTCGTGGGCACCAAGCAGCCGGCGGAGGACGGGAAGCTGACGATCCTGGCCGCCGGACCGGGCCGCGAGGTCGTGCAGCCCGCCTTCGACGCGATGGGGGCGAAGACGGTGTGGCTCGGCGACGAGCCCGGCCCCGCCAGCGCGATGAAGCTGGTCGCGAACTCGTGGGTGGCCACGATCACCGCCGGCACGGCGCAGGGCGTCGAGCAGGCCCGCGCCTTCGGCCTGGACCCGGCGCGCTTCCTGGAGACCGTCTCCGGCGGCGCCGCCGACAGCCCGTACCTGCAGGCGAAGGGCTCGGCGATGATCGAGGGCCGCACCGGCGACCCGCAGTTCGCGCTCGACGGCGTGCTGAAGGACCTGCGCCTGATCCGGTCGGCGACGGCCGGAGCCGGGGTGCCGACGGTGCTGGTCGACGCCCTGCTCGCCGCCTACCAGCAGGCGCACGACGAGGGGCACGGCGGGGAGGACATCGCGGGCGTCGTCAGCAGCTTCGCGCCGAGCGGCGACCGGGCCTGACCGTGGTCGAGCTGGACCTGAACAAGGACACCCGGGTCTGCATCTCGCTGGCGGGGCGCCCGAGCAACCTGGGCACCCGGTTCCACAACTCCCTCTACCAGCGTCTCGGCCTCGACTTCGTCTACAAGGCGTTCACGACGGACGACCTGGAGGGGGCCGTGCGCGGGGTGCGGGCCCTCGGCTTCCGCGGCTGCTCCGTGTCGATGCCGTTCAAGACCGCGATCATCCCGCTGCTCGACGGGCTGGAGTCCTCCGCCGCCGACATCGACGCGGTGAACACCGTCGTGAACGACGACGGGGTGCTGACCGGGTCGAACACCGACGTGGAGGCGGTGGCCCTGCTGCTCGAGCGGAACGACCTCGACCGGTCGAGCGCGGTGGTGCTGCGCGGCAGCGGCAGCATGGCGTCGGCGGTCAGCGCCGCGTTCGCGCGGGCGGGCTTCACGGACGTGACGGTGTGGGCGAGGAACGAGGCGGCGGGCCGGGCGATCGCGGAGCGCGACGGCCACGCCGTGACCACTCGCCCGGACCGCGGCGACCTGCTGGTCAACGTCACACCGGTCGGCATGGCGGGGCCCGACGAGGACGCCCTGTCGTTCGAGCCCGACCTGCTGCGGGGCGCCTCCGCGGTCTTCGACGTGGTGGCGCTGCCCGCCGAGACGCCCCTGGTGCGCGCCGCCCGGGCCGCCGGACTGCCCGTGATCACGGGTGCGGAGGTGCACGCGCTGCAGGCCGCCCTGCAGTTCGAGCGCTACACCGGGGTGGCCCTCACCCGCGAGCAGGTCGACGAGGCGTCCGCGTTCTCGCGGTCCTGACCATTCCTCGCGCTTTCCCGACAAGGCATTCAGCACTTTCCTCGCAATAGCGAATGCACCCGGAAAAGGGGATGCACAGCGCGGCGAGTCGTGAATATCGTGGAACCACAGCCGCTACCCGAGAGGGGATCCGCAAGGGTCCTCGAAGCTCGATCGACTGCTCGCCACGGCCGCCGCCGCGCACACGGACTCACCCCGCGGGTCCGCGCAGCGGCGGCCGCGGTGGGGACGGCCCCTCGTCAGGCCTCCGCCGCGGCCAGCCGCTGACCGACGACCGCCGAGACGCCGTCCTGCCGCATCGAGACGCCGTACAGCGCGTCGGCGATCTCCATCGTGCGCTTCTGGTGGGTGATCAGGATCAGCTGCGACGCGTGCCGCAGCGACGAGACGACCTCGAGCAGCCGGCCCAGGTTGGCGTCGTCGAGCGCCGCCTCCACCTCGTCCAGGATGTAGAAGGGGCTCGGCCGGGCGGTGAAGATCGCCAGCAGGAACGCCACCGCGGCCAGCGACCGCTCGCCGCCCGACAGCAGCGACAGTCGCTCGATGCGCTTGCCGGCCGGGCGCACCGACACCTCGATGCCGGGCTCGGCGTCGTCGGTGAGGCTGAGCCGCCCCGTGCCGCCGGGGAACAGCACCGGGAAGATGCGGGCGAAGGCCGCCTCGGTGTCGGCGAAGGCCGCCTCGAAGATGTGGCGCATGCGCACGTCGAGGTCGTCGACGATCGTCAGCAGGTCGGCCCGGGTGCGCTGCAGATCGGCCAGCTGGTCGCCGAGGAACCGGTGCCGCGCCTCCAGCGCCTCGAACTCCTCGAGCGCCAGCGGGTTCACGCGGCCCAGGCGCCCCAGTCGGCGCTCCGCCGCGGCGAGCGCCCGCTCCTCCTGCTGCCGGTCGAGATCGGGCACGGCCTCCTGCTCCAGCGCCGCCGCGTCGAGCCCCAGCTCGGCGAGGGCGCGGTCGCGCACGGCCCCCAGCGAGACCTGCTGCTCGTAGACGTGCATGTCCAGGTCGCGGGCGCGGCGGTCGGCCTCCACCTAGCGGGCGCGGGCGTCGGCCAGCCCCGCCCGCGCCGCGCGGAGGTCGGCGTCGTGCTCGCGCCGCTCGTGCTCCAGCCGCGCCAGCAGCAGCCGCGCCTCCGTCACCGATCGGTCCGCCGCCGCTTCCCACGCGGGCACCTGCGCCAGCACCGCCTCCGCCGCCTCGCGCTGCACGGCGCGCTCGGCCGCCCGCCGGGCCGCGGCGACGGCGGCCCGCTCCGCGTCGACCGCCCGGGCCCGCAGCGCGGCCAGCCGGCCCTGCTCGGCACGCAGCCGCTCCCGCCAGGTCTCCGCGCCCAGCCGGGCGGCCAGGGCCGCGTCGCGCGCCTGCTCCACCGCCTGGGCGTGCGGGATGCGGGCCCGGCCGTCGACGACCGGGCGCTCCGCGGCGGCGGACTCCCGCGCGGCGGCCCGGGCCGCGTCCCGCTGGGCCGCCAGCGGCAGCAGGGCGTCGGCCGCCTCCCGGGCCTGCACCTCGGCCCGGCGCGCCTCCCCCGCGGCGGCCTCGACGCGGGCGGTGAGTCCCGCCCTCCGCTCGGCCTCGGCACGGGCTGCCCGGTCCCGCTGGCGGGCGGCCGCGACGGCCGCGTCCCGCACGGCCACGGCCGCCGCGCGCTCGGCGCGGGCGGCCGCGGCCGCGGCACCGGCCGCCTCGACCTCGGCCGCGAGGCGCTCGGCGTCCTGCTCGGCCTCGTCGCGGTCCGCCGCCAGCTGCACGCCGGACGCCGCCGCGCCGGGGGTGCGCGCCCGGGCGGGCGCGAACAGGGTGCCGTCGGCGGTGGCGGCGAGCACGGCGCCGCCGTCGACCGCCGCCCGCGCCGCCTGCGGGTCCGCGGCCAGCACCACGCCGTCGAGCAGCCGGAGCACCCCGGCGGGCGCCCGCACGGCCCGCGCGGCGGGGAGCCCCGCATCGGTCCGCGACGGCGAGGGCGCCGCGTCCGCCGCCACGACGTCCACGGCGCCGAGCCCGCGCACCGCCGACGCGGCCCGGTCGAGGTCGTCCCCGCCCACCACCGCGGCGTCGAGCAGGGGGCCGAGCACGGCCGCGACCGCCGTGCGCCACGGCGGATCGACCTCCAGCACGTCCTGCAGGCGGCGCGCCCCGGGCAGGGCGGCCAGCACCTGCGACACCGACGGCGGCACGGAGGTCGCGGACCGGAGCGCGGCCAGCCGCGCCCGCGCTGCGCTGAGGTCGCGCTCCAGCCCGTGCAGCGCGGCCCGGGTGCGGTCGACCTCGGAGTCCACCGCGGCGAGGTCGGGCACCGCATCCGCGCCGTCGCCCGCCGGCGGCGCGGCCGGCAGCGCGGCCAGCTCCGCCTGCGCCGCGGTCAGCCGCTCCGCCGCCGACCGCGCAGCCGCCGCACGGCGGCC
>JAKONM010000078.1 GCA_022701925.1 Microbacteriaceae bacterium | reverse complement strand
GCGATCACCGCCGATGACGTCATGACAGCGATCCCCGCGTGCTGGAGGAATCTTGAAGAAGGCATTGATCACCGGCATCACGGGTCAGGACGGGTCCTACCTCGCCGAGCTCCTGCTTCACAAGGGTTACGAGGTGCATGGCCTCATCCGTCGAGCCTCCACGTTCAACACGTCACGAATCGATCATCTCTACACCGACCCGCACGACCCCACCGCACGTCTCTTCCTGCACTACGGCGACCTGTCGGACGGCGCACGCCTAGTCACCCTGCTGAGCGAGATCAAGCCGCAGGAGGTGTACAACCTGGGCGCGCAGTCGCACGTGCGGGTGTCCTTCGACGAGCCCGAGCACACCGGGGACACCACGGGCGTCGGCTCGATGCGCCTGCTGGAGGCCGTGCGTCTCGCCGGCCTGCACTGCCGCTTCTACCAGGCCTCGTCGTCGGAGATGTTCGGTGCGACACCGCCGCCGCAGAACGAGGCGACGCCGTTCTACCCGCGTTCCCCGTACGGCGCGGCGAAGGTCTACTCCTACTGGGTGACCAAGAACTACCGCGAGGCGTACGGGATGTACGCGGTGAACGGCATCCTGTTCAACCACGAGTCCCCGCGGCGCGGCGAGACCTTCGTGACCCGCAAGGTCACGCGGGCGGTCGCCCGGATCAAGGCGGGCCTCCAGACCGAGCTGTTCATGGGCAATCTCGACTCGGTTCGCGACTGGGGCTACGCGGCGGAATACGTGGAGGGCATGTGGCGGATGCTGCAGGCCGACCAGCCGGACGACTACGTGCTGGCCACGAATGTGGGCTACACGGTGAAGGAGTTCCTGGAGACGAGCTTCGGACACGTGGGCCTCGACTGGCAGGAGTACGTCAAGTTCGACGAGCGCTACCTGCGGCCGACCGAGGTCGACGCCCTGATCGGCGACGCGTCCAAGGCGAAGAACGAGCTGGGCTGGGAAGCCACCGTCGACGGCCTGCAGCTGGCCCGCCTGATGGTCGACGCCGACGTGGAGGCGCTGGCCCACGAGGGCAAGCCCTGGATCGACACCGTCAGGCTCGATTCGTGGACCACCCGGCGCAACGCCGCCCTCGGCGTCACCGCGTGACCGACCTCAAGGACGGGCGCGTCTTCACGCCGGCCTCGCTCGATCGCAGCGCCCGTGTGTACGTGGCGGGGCACCGCGGCCTGGTCGGCTCCGCGATCGTGCGTCGGCTGGAGGCCGAGGGCTTCACCGACGTCGTCGGCCGGACCTCGGCCGAGCTGGACCTGAAGGACCGCGACGCGGTCTTCGCCTTCTTCCGCGAGGTGCAGCCGGCGGTCGTCGTGCTGGCCGCGGCGAAGGTCGGCGGCATCCTGGCGAACTCGACCTACCCGGTCGACTTCCTCAGCGACAACCTCCGCATTCAGACGAACGTGATGGACGCGGCCCTCGAGCAGCGGGTCGAGCGGTTCCTGTTCCTCGGCTCCAGCTGCATCTACCCCAAGCTGGCGCCGCAGCCGATCAAGGAGGACACCCTCCTGACCGGGCACCTGGAACCCACGAACGACGCCTACGCGATCGCGAAGATCGCCGGCATCCTCGGGGTGCAGTCGGTGCGCCGGCAGTACGGACTGCCCTGGATCAGCGCGATGCCGACGAACCTGTACGGCCCGAACGACAACTTCTCCCCGAAGGGCAGCCACGTGCTGCCGGCCCTGATCCGGCGCTACGACGAGGCTGCCGCCGCCGGTGCGCAGTCGGTCACCAACTGGGGGAGCGGGAACCCGCGACGCGAGTTCCTGCACGTCGACGACATGGCCGAGGCGTGCCTCCACCTGCTGGAGCACTACGACGGTCCCGCTCAGGTGAACGTGGGAACGGGCAGCGACGTGTCGATCCGGGAGATCGCGGAGACGATCGCCGAGGTCGTGGGCTTCGAAGGCGTCACCGAGTGGGACACGTCGAAGCCGGACGGCACCCCGCAGAAGCTGCTCGACGTCACGAAGCTGGCCGAGGCGGGCTGGACGGCGCGCATCGGCCTTCGTGACGGCCTCGAACAGACCGTCGCCTGGTACCGGCAGCACGCCGGCGCGCTGCGCGGCTGACGCCTCCAGGCCTCGGGCCTGGAGGCGCTCAGGCCCTCCGGGCCGGGGTCAGCAGCTCCTCGAGCGATGAGACCGGCTCCTGGACGGACTCGGTCCGGATGCGAGGGCTGACCGTGGTCGATCGCGTGGCGGGCGCAGCGGGCGAGCGGCGGATGAGCAGCTGCCGCATCAGGATGCCGAGGAACACGGTGTTGCCGATCAGGTACCGGCGCCAGAGGCGGCGGGGCTCGGAGACGAGGCGGAACATCCACTCGAGGCCCGCCCGCTGTACGAGGCGCGGTGCCTGCGGCACGGTGCCTGCGGCGAAGTCGAAGGCCGCGCCGACGCCGGCGGCGGTGACGCCCCGGTCGGCGACGATCCGGGCGACGACGAAGTCCTGCTTCGGGCTGCCGAGGCCGACCCACACGATGTCGACGGTGGCGCGCGTCACCTCCGCCGGCAGCTGTCCAGCCAGCTCATCGGGGTCGCTGCGGTAGTCCGGGGCGAAGGTGCCGACGATGGTGACGCCCGGCACGTCCTTCTTCAAGCGCTCGACGAGGAGAGCCAGCACGTCGTCGTTCGTCCCGAAGAAGTAGTGCCGGAGGCCCACCTCGGTGCCGCGGCGGATCGTCTCGTCGAAGAAGGACGGACCGCGCACACGCCGGGCCGCGCCGTTCCCACAGCGTCGGAGCGCCCACGCGACCGGTGCGCCGTCGGGCAGGTTGATCCCTCCGCTGCGCAGCAGCGCCGCGTACCCGGCGTCGCGGCGAGCCGAGGCGACCGAGTAGGCGTTGGCGAAGCGGAGCGCCTCGCCGGGCGAGGTCGGGTCGATCGCGGCGGTGATCGTCGACGAGACGGCATCGTCCAGTCGTGTGACGCGGAACGGGATGCGGCCGACGGGTGCGACCGGCTGGGCAGAGCTGAGCATCGGTGGGTGCTTTCCGCGACGGGTGATCGCAGACGGGATCCGAGTGGGTGGTGGGGTCGGAAGGTCGGCGGGTACCGATTCGGCCTTGCGCAGATGGTATTGAAAACCGACCGCTTCGTGCACGTCTTCGACTCGAAATGGGGGCGCTGAGGACCTGCGGGCTCAGCGACCTGATCTCGGGCGGGTGAGCCCGAGGTAGATCCCCGTCGGAATCAGCGGCAGGAGTCGGGAGCGGCGGCGTTCGAGCAGATGGGCGAAGTCCTCGGCCGGACGGTCGATGTACCTCGGCAGCCGACCGAGGAACCGCGCGCTGAGCCGGGCGGAGCGCTGGATCCCGCGCAGCTCGTCGCGTCGGCGCGTGTCGTACGTCCGCAGCGCCTCTTCCGCACTCGGCGCATGGTCCAGCAGCTCGACGAGCGTCGCCGCGTCCTCCATCGCGAGTCGGGTGCCGGACCCGATGGAGAAGTGCGTGGTGTGCGCCGCGTCGCCCAGCAGTGCTGTGCGACCCGACGACCAACGGCGGTTCTCGACCAGCCGGAAGCGCGACCACAGGGCGTCGGGAGCGGTGCCGCGAGCGGGACGCAGGCTGCCGCCCCGCAGATGATCCGCGAACAGGGCTTCGAGTCGGCGCACCGCGTCGTCGGTCGGCATGTGGTCGAACCCCTCGGCGATCCAGGCCGACTCGGTGGTCTCGACGATGAAGGTGGTCGCCCCCGCTCGGAAGGGATAGGCGTGCGCCCACGCCCAGCCGTCTCCCGCCGTGATGAAGGGGAAGGCGAACCGGTCGGAGGGGCGGTCCAGCTCCAACCAGGCGTAGCGGTTGCCCTCCTCGCGCGTCCTCGAGCCGAAGTCGTGCGCCCTCATGCTCCGCAACGCGCTCGCCGCGCCGTCGGCGAGGATCACCGCGTCGAAGGATCCGAGGACGTCCGGGTGCTCGATCGCCGTTCCGCGCTCGACTCGGGCGCCGAGCTCGACGGCGCGCTGCTCGAGCAGGCTCAGCATCGTCGCGCGAGCGATGCCGTGTCCTCGACCCTCGAGCACCACCGCCGGCGAGCCGGGGGTGGAGATGTGCTGGTCACGCCACGCCACGGCGTGCTGCAGCAGGCGGTGGACCAGCAGGGGGTCCAGGAGCGCCAGGTCGGAGAGGTGGTCCGGCCAGAGCACGACGCCGAGGCCGTAGGTGCCCGACGCCCGCTGCTCGAAGAGCGTCACGTCGTGGGCACGGCCGGCGGCCAGGGCGGCCAGGGTGAGGCCTCCGGGGCCGCCGCCCACGCAGGCGATGCGCATGGCCGCAGCATGGGCGTCCACGGGCGTCTCAGCCGTCGGACACGCGGTCGTCCTGCATCTGGAGCCCGTTCTGGGGGAGCGCCGGCCCCCTGGTGGAGCGCGTCCCGCTACTAGCCTGCGGCGGTGCTGCAGTACGTCGATTCACCGGCTGATCACGGAGTCTCCGTCGTGGTCGACGGCTCGTCGGCGCGCTCGCCCGCGTGGAGCCTGCGGCTGCGGCTGCGGCTGCAGCCGTGCTCCGATGTCGCGCTCTGGGACCGGCTGGTCCTCACGCTGCCCGGCGGGACCTCCTTCCACGTGTCGCACTTCCTCGACCTGCAGGAGCGGATGCTCGGCGTGCGGATCGAGCGGCACCTGCTCCTCGCCGACGGCCAGCCGGTCGGGGCCCTGCCCGTCGTACGACGAAGTCGGCGCAGCCTCAGGTCGCCGTGGCTGCCGTTCCCCATGCTGGGGCCGGTCGTGCCGGAGGATCTGCTGCCCGCCGCGCTGCGCGAGTTCCGCCGACGGCAGCGGCGCGGCTTGCTCGTGCTCGGCCGTTTCGACGTGGCACCGGCGCTGGCAGCCGCTGCGCCGGCCGCCGCCGGGGCGACGGGGATGCAGGTGCGCGAGGACGGCACCGCGGTGCTGGATCTCGAGCACCGCAGCGCCGCAACCCTCGACAGTCGCATGACGGCGAGCCGGCGTCAGGGGATCCGTCGCGCCGAGCGCGCCGGTGTGCATGCGCGCGAGGCGCGGCCCGGCGAGGTCTCCGCGGTCCTCGACGCGGCGCTGGACGGCGCGTACGCCCGCCGCGGATCGGTGAACCCGTACCCCGCCGGGTCGGGGGCCCGGATCGAGGATTGGGCTCGCGGGCGTGAGGACGTGTTCCTGGGCGTGGTCTTCGACCGCGACGTGCTGGTCGGGGCCACCGTGGTGCTCGCCGGGCACTCGGTCGCCGCCGGCTGGGTCGGCGCCTGCCTGCCGGGCGCGCGGGCGTGCAACGCGGAGGCGGTGCTGCTCCGGGAGGCCTTCCTGTGGGCCATGCGCAGGGGCAACGCCGCGATCGACTTCGGCGGACGGGTCGACGACGACGTCGAACGGTTCAAGCTGTCCTTCGGAGCGCGCGCCGCGCGGTACGTGACCGTCGAGAGCTTCCTCGGGCCTCAGGTCGTACGGCGGGCCGGCGCGAGGCTCGGACGGTGATCGCCGCGGTCGCGCCGGTCCGCACCGGCGGCTCGGCACTGCGGGTCGCGATCATCGGGGCGGGCGTGTCCGGCATCGTCACGGCCCGCGTGCTGACCGATGCCGGGATCGAGGTGACGGTCTTCGAGCAGCGTGCGGACGTCGGCGGCGTCTGGAGCGCGTCGCGCGCATACCCGGGCATCTCGACGCAGGACGACCGGCGGTCGTACGCGTTCAGCGACATGCCCTTCCCGGACGCGGGACCTGCGCACCCGGCGGGCGCCGAGGTCCGCGAGTACCTGGAGCGCTACCTCCGCCGTCACGGCCTCACGGACCGGGTGCGCCTCGCCAGCACGGTGCTCGACGCCCGTCCGACGGGCTCGGGATGGGCCCTCGAGGTCGCGGGCCCGGATGGCCGGGAGGAGTCGGACTTCGACTGGCTGGTCTGCGCGAACGGGGTGTTCTCCACCCCGCACGTGCCCGACTGGCCGGGTCGCGCCCAGTTCGAGGCGGCGGGCGGCCGCGTGCTCTCCCCGGGATCGCTCGGGGACGGCGGTGTGCTCGACGGACGCCGCGTCGTGGTCGTGGGCTGGGGGAAGACGGCATGTGACCTGGCCGTCGTCGCGGCTGCACGGGGACGCGGTGCCGCGGTGCTCGCCCGCACCCTCACCTGGAAGTATCCGAAGCGCATCGGACTCGGGCCGCTGACCTTCCGTCACCTGGTGCTCACCCGTGCCGGGGAGCGGCTGGTCGCGGGTGCGTACCGTTCCTCCTCCGGCCGCATCAGGGTCTCCCGCCTGCCGGAGCGGGTGCCCAGGAAGCTGCTCGGCCGGCTGATCGCGGACTCGGTGGATCGCGCGACGGGCCTGTCGGCGCTGGGGCTGCGCCCGGATCTCGACATCTCCGCCTCCACCGGTCTCGTCTCCGACGGCTTCTTCGAGGCGGTCCGGGAGGGGCGGCTCGCCGTCCACCGCGGCGCGTCGATCGAGTCGCTGGGCGCCGACGACCACGGACCCTTCGTGCGGACGGCGGGTGGCGACCGTCTCGGGGCGGACGTCGTTCTCGCCGCCACGGGCTTCGAGCAGCGGCTGCCGTTCCTGCCGGACGCGCTGGTGCACGACGCGGTCGACGAGCACGGAGCCCTCCTCCTGCATCAGCGCGTGCTCGCGCTGGACGTCCCCCGACTCGCCTTCATCGGATGGGCGCACTCCTACCGGAGCCCGCTGACCTCCGAGATCGCGGCGCACTGGCTGGCGGGGCTGCTGCAGGGCCGCCTGCCGTCGCCCGGGCCGCGCGAGCGCGGTTCGGCGGCGAGGTTCCGGCTGTCGGGGCGGGGCCTCGGCTCGGCGCGGGTCGCCGACCTCCCGGGGGTGAGCATGCGCGAGCTCGACGACCAGCTGCGCGCGCTCGGCGTCCGCCTGCCGGTCCGCGTCAGGCTCCGGCAGCTGTGGGCGCCGGTCGAGCCGGCCGACTACGAGTCCGTCCTGGCTGCGACGCTGCGCCCTCGGGCTCGGGAGTCAGTACCCTCTCGGGCGTGACCAGCACCCGACGCCGGCGTTCCGTGCGGCTCGCGCTGCTGGCCGGCGCGCTCGTCGTCGCCGTCGGCGTCTCCGCGCTCGGGATCCGGCACGCCCACGAGTCGGACGTCGCTGCCGCCAGCGGACGCACGGTGGTGGCGGGGACCGCGGCTCGCCCGTTCGCCGGCGACTCGGCCTGGAACACGCCCATCCCCGCTGACGCGCGGCTCGACCCGCAGTCGAGCGCCATCCGGCGGGCCGTGCTGGCGAACCCGTCGCTCGTGATGAACGTCGAGACCTACTCGTTCGGCATCCCCTTCTACACGGCGACCCCCTCCACCCCTCGGGTCCGGCTGCACGGGCGTGCCGACCACGGGCAGCGCGTGCCGATCGACCCCGCCTGGCGGCCCAACACCGGCGGCGATCACAAGATGAACGTCATCGACCCGGTGTCGAAGCGCATCTACGAGCTGCAGGGCTACGACGCCGCGACGCGCTCGGCGTACTGGATGGTCGTGCGGAACTACGCGAAGAGCCACGGGGACGGCAGGTCTTCCGGCGGCCGTCGGGGCCCGACCGGCGCGGGCATCTCGCAGGCGGCCGGCACGATCCGGATCGCCGACATCCGCAGGGGCCGCATCGATCACGCACTGGCGTTCGTGACGTCCGCGCCGCTGAAGGGCCGGTACCGCTACCCGGCGACCTCGACGGACGGGACCTCGCGCAAGCGGCTCGGCGTGGAGGAGGGCATGCGGGTGCAGCTCGACCCGAAGCTCGACCTCGACTCGTTGCAGGGACTGTCGAAGGCGGAGCGCATGATCGCGCGGGCGCTCCAGCGGTACGGCGCCTTCTGCGTCGACAACGGCGGCGGCAACAACCAGGCGCTCGGCTTCTACGCGGAGCAGCCGACGCCGGCCACCGGTGACCCCTACGCGGCCGTCGGCCTGCGCGGGGACTGGGTGCAGCTGCCGAACATCCCGCGCAGCGCGCTGCGGGTCGTCGCCGAGTCGGTCACCGTCCCGCGGTGACCGGCTGCGGCCGCGTGGTCGCTTCGGGTTCCAGCAGGTGCAGGTGGCGTCTCGAGATCGACAGCCCGACGACGACCGCCAGCGGGATCATCACGAAGGGGTAGATCAGCGGGTTGTCGGTCGCGGCCGCGGCGCCGACGGCGGCGAGGGCGAGTGCTGCCGACCAGTGGATCCCTCGGTGCTCCGGCGCGGTCCGGCGCGCGCGCCGGACCGCGCTTACCAGCAGGGACCCGTAGCCGAGGACGAACAGGGCGAGCCCGATCAGCCCGAAGTCGTGCCACAGGCGCAGGTAGTCGTTGTGCGGCTGGCCGACGAAGGGGTAGCGCGCCGTCACCACCTCGCTGGCTGACCCGGCCCCCTGCCCGATCCACGGGTGCTCCTGGGCGCTGCGGACGACCAGCGCCCAGAGCTGGCTGCGTCCCGAGGTGTTGAGCGCGAGCCCGCCGACGTCCACGCCGTTGTCCCCCTGCGTGAAGCGGTCGCGCAGCGCAGGAACGGTCACGAAGGCGACGACGCCGGCCAGGGCGAGGGCGCCCAGCGCGAGGACGATCCGCAGGCCCCGCAGCCCGCGCCGGCTCCGCAGCACCGAGAAAGCGAGCAGCAGGACCGCGAGGGCCAGCGCCGTGCGGGACAGCGAGGCGGCGATCGCAGCGGTCAGCGCCCAGGGTGCGAGCCGCATCAGACGGCTCGAGGTCCTGAGGGGGACCACGACGGCGACGGCGAGCAGGGCCGTGAGCGCGAAGGAGCGGGCGCCGCCCACAGCGGTCGACCCGGCGGCGTAGAGGGGGATCGCGATCAGTGCGAGGACACCCATGCAGACGCCGAGCAGGCGGGTGAACCGGGCGGCGCTGTCCGGGGTGCTGTAGAGCGCCGCGGCGCCGAGCGCACCCGCGAAGGCGCAGTAGACCGCGACCTGCTGCAGCCCGCTCTGCGTCGGCGTGCGGAGCAGGCCGACGAGCGCGATCCCGCAGAACGACACGAGCGCGGCCGGGACCACGCCGCGCCGGGCGCCGGGCGGCAGCGCGTACCGCCAGGCCCGCGGTGCGCTGCGGCTGCGTCCGTGCAGGACGAGCATCGGTGCCAGCGCCACCGCGGCCGCACCCGCCAGCAGCGTGATCGCGCCGGAGAGGGACAGCGGGCCGACCCGGAGGTTCGTCGGCAGGTCGGAGACCAGCAGCCAGATGAGGGCGCCGAGCACCACGGGGTGCAGGTCCCACCGGGGCGCGGCGGTCCGCTTCGCACCCATGGTCGGAAGTGTAGGAGGAATGCGCGTCGCCGATGCGGTCGGGGTCCACCCCAATTCGAAGGTGATCCGCGCGGAAATGAATTCCCGTCCACTGGTCGAATGAAATCACGAATGCTTCGACCGGCTCCTCGCTCAGATCCGGATCTCGACGACGATCAGGCTCTTCACGGCTCCGAACGGGGGTCACCCCCGCTCTTGAGCGGCGGCGTCTTCAGGGTTTACCGTCATCATCGGGCGGCGTCTCCTGAACGCGGCCCGAGTCGCACACCCCGGCGACTGATACCCGTCATCGCCGAAAGGCATTCCTTTGGAATTCCGCGACTACCTGCGCGTGCTGCGCGACAGCTGGCTCCTGATCCTCGTCCTGGTCGTGGCGGGAGGGCTCGCGGGCGGGATCATCGGGCTGGTGCAGCCCAAGCAGTACCAGGCGACTGCGAAGGCGTACGTCTCCGTGCAGTCCGCACAGACCTTGAGCGACCTCACCAGCGGCGTGACGTTCGCGCAGCAGGCCGCCCGCGGGTACGCCGACATCGCCCAGACCTCGTACGTGCTGCAGCCCGTCATCGACTCGCTCGACCTGCGCACGACGCCCAGCGGCCTCTCCCGACGCGTCACGCTCGCCGTGGCGGACGACTCGCCGGTGATCACCGTCACCGTGACGGACGCCTTCGCCACGCGTGCGGCGAAGACCGCGAACGCCGTCGTCTCCCAGCTCTCGACCGCCGCGGTCGCGCTCACGCCCGAGTCCGGCACGACGACCGAGACGAACGCCGTGAAGCTCACCGCCGTCGATCCGGCCGTCGTCGACCGCAGCCCGATCGGCCTGCGTCCGACCGTCGCCGTCCTGATCGGCGCCGTGCTCGGACTCGTGCTCGCCGTGCTCGCCGGACTTCTCCGCGAACTGTTCGACACCCGCATCCGCACCCGTCAGGATCTGGACCGGGTGACGGACACGCCGGTGCTGGGCACCACCTTCCGCGACCCCCAGGTGGCGAGGACTCCGCTGGTCGTCGACGCCTCCGGGGTCTCGCCGTCGGCCGAGGCGTACCGGAGCCTGCGGACGAACCTCCTCTTCCTCGAGCTCGACGACTCGCGACGCTCCCTCGTGCTGACGTCGTCGATCGAGGGCGAGGGCAAATCGACGACGGCGGCGAACCTCGCGCTCGCGGTGGCGTCGCTGGGCGTCAAGGTGCTGCTGGTCGACGCGGATCTGCGCCGGCCGCGGCTGGCCCGCTACTTCGGGCTCGAGGGCTCCGTCGGTCTGACGGACGTGCTGATCGGCTCCGCCACGTTGGACCAGGCGGTGCAGCGGTTCGGCCAGGACGACCTCGAGGTGCTGCCAGCGGGCACGATCCCGCCCAACCCGAACGAGCAGATGCAGTCGGCGGCGATGCACGACCTGGTCACCAGGCTGCACACCCGCTACGACCTGGTCGTGTTCGACTCGCCGCCGCTGCTGGCGGTGTCGGACGCCGCTCTGCTGAGCAGGCTCGCGGGGGGAGTGCTCATGGTCGCAGCCGCCGGGCGGGTCCGCCGGCCGCAGCTCGAGGCCGCGCTCGAGACGCTCGAGCGCGGCGGCACCTCCGCCGGCGGGCTCATCCTCACGATGATGCCCA
>JAKONM010000052.1 GCA_022701925.1 Microbacteriaceae bacterium | reverse complement strand
GTCGAGCACCGCGCCGCCCAGGGGGTGACCGGTCCGCTCGTCATCGGGCGCGACACCCACGCGCTGTCCGAGCCGGCGTGGCGCTCGGCGCTGGAGGTGCTGGTCGCCAACGGCGTCGACGTGCTGGTCGACTCCCGCGACGGCTACACCCCCACGCCGGCCGTGTCCCACGCGATCCTGCGGCTGAACGCGCAGGGCGCCGCGGGTGGGGCGGACGGGATCGTGGTCACGCCGTCCCACAACCCCCCGCGCGACGGCGGCTTCAAGTACAACCCGCCCAGCGGCGGCCCGGCCGGCTCCGACGCCACCTCCGCGATCGCGGCGCGCGCCAACGAGCTGCTCGAGCGGGGCCTCGACGGCGTGCGGCGGGTCTCCTTCGACGAGGCCCGCGGCCGCGCGGGTTCCTACGACTTCCTCGACCACTACGTCGACGACCTGCCCTCCGTGCTCGACCTGGAGGCCGTGCGGCGCGCCGGCGTCCGCATCGGCGCCGACCCGCTGGGCGGCGCGAGCGTGGGCTACTGGGGCGAGGTCGGCGCGCGCCACGGCCTGGACCTGACCGTCGTGAACCCCGAGGTCGACCCGCGCTGAGCGTTCATGACGCTCGACGGCGACGGCAAGATCCGCATGGACTGCTCCTCGCCCAACGCGATGGCCTCGCTGCGGGGCGGCATGAGCACCGCAGAGGGCGAGCGCGCCCCCTACGACATCGCGACGGGCAACGACGCCGACGCCGACCGCCACGGCATCGTCACGCCCGACGGCGGGCTGATGAACCCCAACCACTACCTCGCGGTGGCGATCTCCTACCTGTTCGCGCACCGCCCGGGCTGGGGCCGGGGCGCCGCCGTCGGCAAGACGCTGGTGTCCTCGTCGATGATCGACCGCGTGGTCACCTCGCTGGGCCGCCGCCTGCTGGAGGTCCCGGTCGGCTTCAAGCACTTCGTGCCCGGCCTGCTCGACGGCTCCGTCGGCTTCGGCGGCGAGGAGTCGGCGGGCGCCTCGTTCCTGCGCCACGACGGGACCACCTGGACCACCGACAAGGACGGGATCCTCCTGGCCCTGCTGGCCAGCGAGATCCAGGCCGTCACCGGCAGGAGCCCCAGCGAGCTGTACGCCGAGCTCGTCGCCGAGCACGGCGACCCCGCCTACGCCCGGGTCGACGCCCCGGCCTCGCGCGAGCAGAAGGCCCGCCTCGCGAAGCTCTCGCCGTCCGACGTCACCGCCAGCTCGCTCGCCGGCGAGGACATCACCGCCGTCCTCACCGAGGCCCCCGGCAACGGCGAGTCGATCGGCGGCCTGAAGGTCGTCACCGAGAGCGCCTGGTTCGCCGCGCGCCCCTCGGGCACGGAGGACGTCTACAAGATCTACGCCGAGTCCTTCAAGGGCGCCGACCACCTCGCCGCCGTGCAGGAGGAGGCCCGGGAGGTCGTGGGCAGGGCACTGGCCGGCTGATCCCTCCGCCTGGGAGGATCAGGCATGCCGTCCCCCGCCGCCCGGCCGCTGCGCGCCGTGCGGTGGGGGGCTCCCGCCCTGCTCGGGCTGGGGATCGTCGGGCTCGACTGGTGGCAGAAGCCCGACGTCCAGTACCCCGGCACGCTCGTCGCCGTGCCGCTGCTCGCCGCAGCCCTCGGCGGACCGCTGGGGACGGCGGCCTCCGGGGTCCTCGCGCTGGTCCTGTCCTACGGCATCGGGCTCGCCGAGTCGACGCGCAGCAGCTACGAGCCGAACAACGCGACCGCGATGACGCGGCTGCTCATCATCGCGGTCCTCACCGTCATCGCCGTGCTCGCCTCCCACCACCGACGACGACGGGAGCGGAGCGCCGCCCAGGTCGCGACCGTGGCCGACGCCGCCCAGCTGGCCATCCTCGAGCCGCCCCCGCGCCGGATCGGCGGGCTCCGCTGCGCCAGCACGTACCGGTCGGCCACCCAGCTGGCGCGCATCGGCGGGGACCTGGTGGCCGTGGTCGAGACCCCGCAGGGCGTCCGCGCGCTCGTGGGCGACGTGCAGGGCAAGGGCCTCGAGGCCGTGCGCCTGGCCGGTTACGTGCTCGGCAGCTTCCGCGAGCGCGCCCACGACGGGATGTCCCTGGGGGAGCTGGCAACGGCGCTGGACACCACGGTGCGGAGGGCCTCGCTGGGGCAGGACGTCTTCGTCACCGCGGCGCTGGTGCAGGTCGACGGTGCCACCGGTGACCTGCAGGCCCTCTCCTGCGGGCACCCCGCGCCCTACCTGGTGGCCCCGGGCGACTCCCGCGCGCGGGAGCTGCCCGTGGTGCCCGGACCGCCGCTGGGGCTCCTGGAGCTGGCGGACCCGCCGGACGTGCTGCACGGGCAGCTGGCCGAGGACGAGCGCCTCGTGCTGGTGACCGACGGCCTGCTGGAGGCGCGCCGCCCCAAGCTGCTGTCGCGCGAGGCCAGCGGGCCGTTCCTCGACGCACCCGCGCTCCTGGCGGAGGAGCTGGCCACCGGGTCCCTGTCGCTCGGGCTGGACGGCGTGGTGCGCGGCGCCAGCCGCTGGTCCCGCGGGCGGCTCCGCGACGACCTCGCCCTGCTCGCGCTGGCGCGGGCGGCAGCGGTGCCGCGGGTCCCTCAGCCGGGTGCGCCCCCGCCGTCGTCGTCGAGCTCCAAGGAGGGCTCTCCCTCCC
>JAKONM010000029.1 GCA_022701925.1 Microbacteriaceae bacterium | reverse complement strand
CCGACATCTACAACACGATCTACCAGGTCCACAGCGCGCCGTCCGGCACCAACAACGGCACGACCCTGCGCACCAACGAGACCCACACCTTCACCGCGTCGGAGTTCGGCTTCAGCGACAGCGCCTTCGACAGGACGACAGCACGCACGAACGGCGACGCCTTCACGGGGGTCAGGATCGCCTCTCTCCCGTCGAGCGGCACCCTCTACATCGATCCCGACGGTGCGGGGACCGGTTCGCCCGGCACCGCCGTGACGGCCGGCCAGTTCGTCTCCGTGGGCGACATCAACGCCGGACGCCTCGTCTACGTGCCGGGCAGCACGGGCGGCAGCACGGGCTTCACCTTCCAGGTGCGGGACGACGGCGGCACGAGCACGGGCAGCCTCGACACCGACGCGAGCCCCAACACCTACAGCCTCACCGTCATCTCCAATACGCCGCCGGTCGCCAACGACGACGCGGTCGCGGCGACGGAGGCGAGCGGCATCGCCAACGGGACGCCGGGCACCGATCCGTCCGGCAACCTCGTCACCGGCACCGGCGCGGCCGGCGCCGTGGCCGACACCGACGAACAGGATGTGGCGAGCGCACTCACCGTCGTCGCCGTCCGGACCGGCGCCGAAAGCGGTACCGGTACGTCCGGCACGGTCGGGCAAGCGCTCGAGGGCACGTACGGCACGCTGACGCTCGCCGCCGACGGCGCCTACACCTACACGGTCAACCAGTCCGACACGCAGGTCCAGGCGCTCGCGTCCGGCGGGACGCTGACCGACAGCTTCACCTACACCATCCGGGACACCGGCGGCCTGGAGGACACGGCCACCGTGACCGTCACGATCGGGGGCGCCGACGACGCCCCCGCGCTGGCGGGCGCGACGAGCAACGCGCCCTACACCGAGGGCGACACGGCGGCGAGCCTGTTTGCGAGCGTTACGCTCACCGACCCGGACACCGCGACCTTCAGCGGGGCCACCGCCCGGATCACCGACGGCATCGCGGGCGACGTGCTCGCGGCCGGCACCACCACACCCTTCGAAGCGAGCTACGACGCGGCCAGCTACACCCTGACGCTGACCGGCACGGGTACCCGGGCCCAGCTCGAAGCCGCCCTGCAGACGATCACCTACAGCTCGACCTCGGACAACCCGAACCGGAACGGCACCGACAACACCCGCTTCGTCGACCTCCAGGCCTTCGACGCCAACGCCGTCGCCTCGAACCAGATCACCGCCGGCGTCTCGGTAACCGGCGTCAACGACGCGCCCACGGCGACCAACCTTTCGGCACCTGAGACCTACACCGAGGACACCCCCCTCAACCTCACCGACATCGTCGTAACCGACGATTCGGCCAGTGTGACCGCCAGCCTCACCCTGAGCGACCCGGCCGCCGGGTCGCTCTCGACCGGCAACGGGGCGACCTACGACCCCGCGACCGGTTTCTGGTCGGTCAGCGGAACCGTCGGCGCCGTCAACGCCGCCCTCGCCGCCGTGACCTTTACCCCCGCAAGCAACTTCAACGGCGACTTCACCGTCGCTACCAGCGTGAGCGACGGCGAGGCCCCGGCCCTCACCGGCACCAAGGCGTTCACCGGCGTCCCGGTCAACGACGATCCCACGGCGGTGAACGATACCGTCACGGTGGCCGAGGATAGCGGCGCAACGGTCGTCGACGTGCTGGCCAACGACAGCATCGCCCCCGACACCGGCGAGACCCTCACCGTCACGGCCGTGACCCAGCCCGCCGCGGGCGGCACGGTCACGCTGGACAACGGCGTGGTCCGCTTCACGCCGAGCAACAACTTCAACGGCCAGACCAGCTTCGGCTACACGATCTCGGACGGCAACGGCGGCACCGCCACGGCGACCGCCACCGTCACCGTCACCCCGGTCAACGACGCGCCCACACTCTCCGGGGACGGCGCCATCGCGGTTCTCCAGGGTCGCAGCGTCATCCTGACCACGGCCGATCTGACGGCCAACGACGTCGACGGTCCGGAGGCGACCATCA
This sequence comes from Microbacteriaceae bacterium, assembly GCA_022701925.1. Lineage (GTDB taxonomy): Bacteria > Actinomycetota > Actinomycetes > Actinomycetales > Microbacteriaceae > Amnibacterium. Next base: position 2,576 of record JAKONM010000029.1, on the reverse strand, counting down.
GGTACACCGTCACCGCGACGAGCCGCGGTGAGGTCGTCGTCGGCGGCAATGCGGTCGGCAGTTTCACGCAAGCGCAATTGGAGAACGGCGCGGTCAGCTTCCGCCAGGACGGCTCGGCCGACGCCGCAGCGAGCTTCACCGTCACGGCCAGCGACGGCAGCGATTCCTCAGCCCCGAGGACCGTCACGGCGGCGGTCGACCTGATCCCGGTGGTGACCGGCATCGCCTACGGTGCCAACGACGGCACGCTCCGGGCCGGCGAGCGGGTCGAGCTGCTCGTGGGCCTGAGCGAGAGCGTGACGGTGAGCGGTACGCCGACGCTGGCGCTGTCGAGCGGCGGCACCGCCACCTACGTCTCGGGCTCGGGCAGCGACACCCTGGTGTTCGCCTACACCGTCGCGGCGGGCGAGAGCACGCCCGACCTCGCGGTGACGGGACTGCAGCCCAACGGCGGGACGATCCGCGACGCAGGGGGGCAGGACCTCGCACCGCCCGCGGGCGGTGTGAACCCGGACGGCGTGCTCGTCGTCGACACGGGCGCGCCGGGCGCGCCGACGATCCTGCTGGTGAACGACACCGGCGCGTCGGCCGGCGATCACGTCACCCGTGATCCCAGCTTCGCGGTGAGCCCCGCCGAGGCGGGCGGCACCCTGCTGTACAGGCTCGACGGGGCCGGCGCGTACAGCGCGACACGCCCGGCCTTCGCCACGGACGGCTCGGACGACGGGCAGCACACGATCACGGTGGTGCAGCAGGACGCGGCCGGCAATCTCGGGGAGGCGGCGAGCCTGACCTTCGTCCTCGACACGGTCGCCCCGCGCGTCGAGATCGAGGGGGTGACGGGGGCCACCAACGTGGTGGGCCATACCATCGTGGGCGGGGCGGAGGCCGGCAGCCTCGTCACGGTCACGAACGGGGGGACCGTCTTCGGGACCGCAACGGCCGGGGCCAACGGAGCCTGGGACCTGCCCTACGTGTTCGAGGGCGACGGGCCGACCGTCGGCTACGCGTTCGCCGCCTCGCAGACGGATCTGGCGGGCAACGTGGGCAGCGACAGCTTCGCGTTCGGGCTCGACTTCACCCCCAACCGGCCGCTGTTCGGCGATGTCGTCACGCAGCCGGACAGCGCCCAGGGCCTGATCTACGCGCTCTACGACGGGCTGCTCGCCCGGACGCCCGACGCGAGCGGCTGGGCCAGCTTCGTACCGGCCCTGGAGGCGGGCGGCTCGCCACAGAACGTCGCCCAGGCGATCCTGACCTCCGCCGAGTTCAGCGCCCGCTTCGGCGAGGTGGGGCAACTGAGCGACGACGCCTTCGTCGATGCGCTCTACCGCATCGCGCTCGGGCGCGGACCCGATGCGGCAGGCGAGCAGAACTGGCTCGACGCGCTGGCCGGGGGCACCTCGCGCGCGGAGGTCGCGGTGAGCTTCGCTCTTTCACAGGAGAACGCGGCGCAGATCGCCCCGGCGTTCCAGGCCGGCGTGTTCGTGCCGGACGCCGTCGAGATCGGCGTCGCGCGGCTGTACTACGGCCTGTTCGACCGGGCACCGGACGCGAGCGGCCAGCAGGCTTGGAGCGGGTACGCCAAGGCCGGCAACATGCTGAGCGCGGTCGCCCAGGAGTTCCTGACCTCGAACGAATATGCCGCGGCGAACCCGGGGGGCCTGAGCGACGAGCAGTACGTGGCGAGCCTGTACGAGGGCGCGCTGGGGCGGACCCCCGATGCGACGGGCGAGCAGGGCTAGCTCGCCGCCCTGGCGCAGGGGGCGACGCGGGCGCAGGTGGCGGTGGGCATCAGCGAGAGCGTGGAAGCCAGCCAGCACCTGTTCGGCAAGATCGACGCCGGCTGGCACCTGACCTGAGCCGAACCTCGATCGAGCCGTCGGGGTGGAGCAGGGAACACGGACGCATCATCGGCGCGTCCGTGTTCTCGTGAGAAGACCCCGGCGGGTCATGGATCCGAGACGGTTTCCGCGTCCCGAACGGGTCGGGTCGACGCTATCGAGACACGACCTCGGTCTGAGCCTGCCGGCGGCACTTCGTGTGCGCCTCCAGTGGGCAAGGCCCCTCGGAACGACATGGGCGTCCGCCACAGGGCCATCTTCCGTCCGGAGAAGTGGAACACCAACGTCCGGTCGCTCGCCAGCTCTGAACCGGCCGTTCCGCTTTCGGCCGGGTCTGGCCATTCCCGTTTGCACAACAGTCGCTGCGCTGGATCAGAAGCGGCCGTTAGAGGGCCCCATAACCAGGTCACGCCCGTTCCGAGCGGACGGCAGTGTACCGATCCGTGGCGATCGTTCTCGCCGCCACGGACACGAGCCGCGGGCGCGAGTTCGAATCCCGATCGGTCCGCACAACCGAGTGGCCAGTGCAACCGGTTTCACTGGGGCTACGCAGAGATGAACCATCGGCCGGGGTTGATCTCTGCTACACCGTGACGCCAGCGGCCTCTTCCAAGTCGTTGATTTCCCAGGCGCTGTCAGGCTTGGACGATTGTCCCGCTCCCTCCGCCAGATGGACTGCTCACCGAAAAAACGTTGGTTGACAGGCTCTTGTTTTGAGGCGGCCTGCTGCTG
>JAKONM010000027.1 GCA_022701925.1 Microbacteriaceae bacterium | reverse complement strand
CCGATCATTCTGACCGGTAATAGCGGCGACAACTTTCTCGCCACCAGCGCGGAAGACAACGAAGATGTGAGCGCCACGGGCGGCCTTGGCGAGGATACCATCTTCATCGGCGGTGTTTTTGGTCCGGGTGAGGACGTCGGCAGCGTCACCGTCTATGGTGGCGAGGGCATCACCAGCCCCAACGACGATGCCGATCAAATCCAGGTGCTCTCCGACACGGCTCTGATCTACGGCAACGGCGGCGACGACCTGATCTTCGCGGGTGTCGAGGACGGCGCCACGGTCTACGGCGGCGCGGGCGACGACGTGATCGACGTCGAAGGGACCGGAGATGACGCAGCCGTCGCCGTGTTCGGCAGCCAGGGCGAGGACGTCATCCGCGCCTTCGGCGAGGACGTCACCGTGTACGGCGGCCAGGGCGTCACCGATCCGACGGACGGCGACGACACCATCTTCGTCAGTGCCGACACCGCGCTCGTCTACGGCAACGGCGGCGACGACGGCATCGCCGTGTTTGCCGGCGACAGCGCCTCGGTCTTCGGCGGCGCGGGCGACGACACCATCCAAATCCAGGCGTTTGCCGATGACGCCAGCGTCGTCGTCTTCGGCGGCCAGGACGAGGACGTCATCTCGGCCTTCGGCGACGATGTCACCGTGTACGGCGGTCAGGGCGTCACCGATCCGACGGACGGCGACGACACCATCACCGTCGGTGCCGACACCGCGCTCGTCTACGGCAACGGCGGCGACGACTCGATCGATGTCGGCGTCAACGAAAGCGCCACGGTCTACGGCGGTGCCGGCGACGACACCATCGAGGCGTCCAGCTTCAGCGTCGGCGAGACCAGCGCCGATCTGGTGGTCTACGGCGGCGGCGACGAGGACTCCATTTCCGTGACGGCCAACGCCGCCGAGGATGGGTCCACCGGCGACGTCACCGTGTACGGCGGCGAGGGCATCACCGACCCCAATGACGGCGACGACACCATCAACGTCGGCGTCGACAGCGAAGGTGTCATCGACACCGATCTCTTCGAGAACGCCACCGTCTACGGCAACGGCGGCGACGACCAGATCCAGGTCGGCCTCTCGGAAGGCGGCGCGGTCTACGGCGGCGCGGGCGACGACACCATCTTCGTCGCGCAAGTGGACGGCGAGGGTGAAGCCGGCACCGTGTCGGTGTTCGGCGGCGCCGGCAGCGACGACATCGACGTCACGGTCCAGTCGGCTGACGCCACGCTGTCGGGCGGCGAGACCCTGACCGCGACCTCCAACACGGGCGACGGCGACAGCCTCACGCTCGAGCACACCGGTGCGGACGCCGGCAGCTTCCTCCTCGTCGGGACTACGAACAGCGACACGTTCGACTTCACCGGCGTGGCCGGCGACGCGGTCGAGATCCGTCTCGGCGGCGACACCGACGACGTCACGATCACCGGTGGGGGCGGCGAGATCACCTTCACGGTCGATGACGGTGAACTCGACGAGGCCGACCTCGGCCCTGTCACCGATGCCGAGTTCGATGAGGAGGCCGGCACCGTCACCTTCACCTACCAGGACATCGACGTGACCCTCGTGGGCATCACCGAGTTCAACGAGGTCGAAGGCCCGGGCGCCCTCTAAGCTGCCACACCCGGCAGACGATCCGGTCAATAAAGACGAAGGGGCGCCGCAAGGCGCCCCTTCCCATTTGGTTAGACCGAGTTCGACGACGGATGGACTGACGGGGCGACGATCGCCGCACTCCCTTCAATCGTGACGATTTTTGTACTCTGCCCGATTGCCGCTGCGATGTGCTATCAGGACTGCGCCGCCTCCGTTGGGACTTCGCCGTGACTGGACCGGTGGGGCGGGTGGCGTGTCCATGGGCAGGACGCAACCGGCCACTCACGGAACGCTCGCCGACCGGCCACGACGGCGCGGCGGGCGTGTCGCGAGGGGCCCCAAGGCTCCCCTGCCCTCCGAGGCAAGAGTGTGAGGTCGGATGAGCAAGGCCGCGGCGCACAACCCCATCACCGAGGCGCTGCGCCACGCCCGCACGCCGCTGCTGTTCGTGGGGCTGTTCAGCCTCGCCACGAACCTGCTCTACCTCGCCATGCCGCTCTACATGGCGCAGGTCTACGACCGGGTGATCGCCAGCGGCAGCGTGCCGACGCTGAGCGTCCTCACCCTCGGCGTGATCTTCTGCTTCGCCGTCCAGGGCGTGCTCGACGACGTGCGCAGCCGGATCCTGATCGCGATGGGCATGGTCTTCGACCGTGAGCTGGCCGGCAAGGTCTTCTCCGGGGTGTTCGACCTGCGCCAGGCCGTGCCGCTCTCGGCCCGCTCGCAATCCCTGCGCGACCTCGACACCTACCGGCAGACCCTCGCCGGCCCGGCGGTCGGCGCGCTGTTCGACGTGCCGTGGTCGCCGATCTTCATCGGCGTGCTGTTCCTGATCGACCCGATCGTCGGCGGGGTCACCGCCTTCGGCGGCGCCCTGATGGTCGGGCTCGCCCTTTTGCAGGCGCGCGCCACCGGCGGGCCGCTGCGGGAGGCCAACGACGCCTCGATCCGCTCCTTCGCCTTCACCGAGGCCAGCCTGCGCAACGCCGAGGTGGTGCGGGCGCTCGGCATGCTGCCGGGCCTGAACCGGCGCTGGGCGCGCGACCGCAACGCCTTCGTCGAGCGCCAGGCCTTCGCCAGCGACCGGGCCAGCACCTTCTCCGCCGTGAGCCGCGGCCTGCGGCTGTTCATCCAGGTCGCGGTGATGGCCTGCGCGGTGCTGCTCGTCATCGACCAGATCATCGCGCCGGGCACGCTCTACGCCAGCATGCTGCTCTCGCGTCAGGCGCTCGCGCCTCTGGACCGGGTGGTGGGCGCCTGGAAGTCCGTGGTCGTCGCGCGTCAGGCCCGCGAGCGCCTCGACAACCTGTTTTCCGGCTACCGGCCCGAGACGAAGGCCACCGCCCTGCCCCGGCCCGAGGGCCATCTCACGGTGGAGGGGGTGAGCTACGCGGTGAGCCACGGCGGCGCCCGCAAGCTGCTGCTCAAGAACGTCGGGTTCCGGCTCAAGGCCGGCGAGGTGCTCGGCGTGGTGGGGCCCTCGGGGGCGGGCAAGTCGACCCTGGTGCGGCTGTTGATGGGCATCTGGCCCGCGAGTGCCGGCAGCGTGCGCCTCGACGGGGCGGACGTGCACGCCTGGCCCCGCGAGGCGTTCGGGCGCCACGTCGGCTACATGCCCCAGGACGTCGAGCTGTTCGCGGGCACCGCGCGGGACAACATCGCGCGCTTCCGCGACGACGTCACCGACGAGGCGGTGGTGGAGGCGGCCCGGATGGCGGGCGTCCACGAGCTGATCCTCAAGCTGCCCCGGGGCTACGACACGGATCTCGGCGAGGGCGGCTCCACCCTGTCGGTGGGCCAGCGCCAGCGCCTCGCCCTCGCCCGCGCGGTTTTGGGCAAGCCCTCGTTCGTCGTCCTCGACGAACCGAACGCCAAC
>JAKONM010000022.1 GCA_022701925.1 Microbacteriaceae bacterium | reverse complement strand
CGCGCAGATGCAGGCCGACGTCGACGCGCTGGCCGGCGCCGATCCCGCCCAGACCGCGGAGTACCTGCGCGCCCTCATGGGTGACCGGACCAGGGCGTGAGCGCCGTGGAGCTGGAGACCCGCGAGCTGAGCGGTGTGCAGAAGGCCGCGCTGGTGCTGATGAACATGAGCACGGAGCGCGCCTCCGCCGTGCTGCGCACCTTCAGCCCCGAGGAGGCGGAGGAGATCACCGCCGAGATGGCGCGCATGCGCACGGTGAGCGGCCGCGACGCGATGGTCGCCATCGAGCAGTTCAAGGACCTGGTCGAGCAGCCCGTCGAGGCCGTCGAGCAGACCGGCCACGACGTGGCGACGCAGCTGATCGAGGCCGCCTTCGAGGGGGAGCGGCAGACCGAGCTGCTGGAGCACATCGCGGCGCCCGGCTCCAGCGCCACCTTCGCCTTCCTGGAGGAGCTGGAGCTGCCCCGGGTGCTCGGTCTGCTGGAGGACGACGCGGCCGAGACGGTCGCGTTCGTGCTGGTGCAGCTGGGCCCCGACCTGGCGGCGAAGATCCTGATGGCGCAGGCGCCCGACCGCCGCGTCGACATCGCCCAGGCCGTCGCGACCATGAGCTCGCCCGCGCCGGAGGCCGGCGGCATCATCGCCGACGTGCTGCGCCGTCGCGCCCGCATCGCCGCGTCGCAGACGGTGTTCGTGGAGGAGGACGAGGGGGAGCCCGGCGTCCCGCAGCTGCGCGTGCAGCCCCTGGTCGACATCATGAACCACGCCGCTCCGGCCGACGAGGGCGCGCTGCTGGACGGCCTGCGCGACCGCGACGCGAACCTGGCGGACGAGGTGCGCGCGCGCATGCTCTCGTTCGAGGACGTGCCGCGGCTGCAGGACCGCGACCTGCAGCAGGTGCTGCGCGGCATCGACCTGGCGACGCTGGCGCTGGCCCTGAAGGGCGCGCCCTCCGAGATCTCGACCGCGATCACCGGGAACATGTCGGAGCGCAACCGGGAGTCCCTGGCCGAGGAGGCCGCGGAGCTGGGTCGCGTGCCGAAGCGGCAGGTGGACGACGCCCGCAACGTCGTCGTCCGCGCCGTGCGCGAGCTGGCCGGCACCACCGGCCTGGAGCTGAAGCAGGTCGCGGGCGAGGACGCCGCGGCCGAGGAGACCGACGTCCCCGACACGGGGCCCGCCGAGCCGGAGGAAGAATATGTCGACTAGCGCCGCATTCGCGCCCATCGCGTTCCCCGAGCTGGGCGCCCCGGCGCCGGCTCGCCCGCGCGTCCGTCAGCCCGCCCCGGTGGCCTTCGACGCGGACGACATGCGCACCCGCCCGGTCGCCGTGCGGATGACGCCGCTGGCCTTCCCCGAGCTGGTGAAGGACGAGACGCCCGAGGTGCACGAGCGGGCGCGCGTGCAGGGGCACGCCGCGGGCTACGCCGCCGGGCGCAAGGCCGCCACCGAGACGCTGGCGGCCGACCGCGTCGCGCTGCGGGCCGAGTCGGACCGCGTGCTGAGCACCGAGATCGACGGGCTGCGCAGCGCGCTCGACGCCCTGCACGTGACGGCAGGTGCGCTGAACGCGCAGACGACCGCCTCCCTGGAGGGCACGGAGGAGTCGGTGCTGTCCGCCGCGATCGAGATCGCCGGCATGATCCTGGGCCGCGCGATCATGGAGGACCGGGAGGGCGCCGCCGCAGCAGCGCTGCGCCGGGCCCTCGAGGCGGCCGGTCCGGCTCCGGTGCGCACCGTGCGGATGCATCCGGCCGACCTGGAGCTCGTGGCCGCGGTGTCCACCGACGACCCCGGCCTGCAGCTGGTGCCGGACGCGCGGCTGCAGCGCGGCGACGCGATGGTCGACCTGCCCGACGGCGTGGTCGACGCGTGCATCGCCAGCGCGGTCGAGCGCGTGCGCCGGGCGCTGTCGGGCGGCGACGCATGACCGCCGTCGACGGGCTGACGGGCGCCGCCCGGGCCCGGCTCGCCGCGGCCGCCGCACCGGAGCGCGTCGGCCGCGTGGTCTCCGCGGTCGGCCTGGGCATCGTGGTGCGCGGCGTCGACGCGGGCGTCGGCGAGATCGTGCTGATCGGCGACCGGCGCGACCGTGCCGAGGTCGTCGCGGTGTCGGACGACGGCCTGACCCTGATGCCCGTCGACCGCATCGACGGGCTGCACGTGGGCGCGGCGGTGCGCCCCACCGGCCGCCGGATGACGGTGCCGACCGGGCTCGGCCTGCTGGGCCGCGTGCTCGACGCGACCGGTCGGCCGATCGACGGCCTGGGCCCGCTGCAGTTCGACGAGCGCGTGCCGGTGGACGCCGAGGCGCCCTCCGCGCTCGAGCGCGCCCGCATCGACACCCCGGTCGCGCTCGGCGTGCGCGCGCTGGACACGCTGACGGCGGTCGGCCGCGGGCAGCGCATCGGCCTGTTCGCCGGCTCCGGCGTCGGCAAGTCGTCGCTGCTGTCGATGATCGCCCGCGGCACCGACGCGCAGGTGAACGTGATCGCGCTGATCGGTGAGCGCGGCCGCGAGGTGCGCGAGTTCCTGGAGGACGACCTGGGGCCGGAGGGCCTGGCCCGTTCCGTGGTGATCGTCTCGACCGCGGACCAGCCCGCGCTGACCCGCGCCCGGGCGGCGTTCACCGCCACCCGCATCGCCGAGTCGTTCCGCGACCGCGGCGCGCACGCCCTGCTGATGATGGACTCGCTGACCCGCGTGGCCATGGCGCAGCGCGAGATCGGCCTGGCCGCGGGCGAGCCGCCGGCCACGCGCGGCTACCCGCCGAGCACCTTCGGGCTGCTGGCACGCCTGCTGGAGCGCGCCGGCACGGGCCCCGTCGGCTCGGTCACCGGCATCTACACGGTGCTGGTCGACGGCGACGACCACAACGAGCCGATCGCCGACACCGCGCGATCGATCCTCGACGGCCACGTCGTGCTGGACCGCAGGCTGGCGACCGCCGGGCACTTCCCCTCCATCGACGTGCTCGGCTCCGTGTCGCGCGTCGCGACGCGCGTCACCAGCCGGGAGCAGCAGGCCGCCGCCCGCGCGCTGCGCAGCGCCATGGCCGCCCGCCGCGGCGTGCAGGACCTGCTGGACGTGGGCGCCTACGCGGCCGGGTCGAACCCGCGGGTCGACGCCGCGGTCGCCTTCTCCGGCCAGATCGAGGCGTTCCTGCAGCAGGACATGGAGGACGTCACCCCCGCCGACGAGGCGTGGCAGCGGCTGGCGCTGCTCGTGAGGGCGATGGGGCTCGACTGATGGTGGTGTTCGGCCTGGCGGGTCTGCTGCGCCTGCGCAAGCTGGGGGAGGAGCGGGCCGCGCACGACATGGTGCGCTCCCGCTCGCGCGCGTCGGAGCTGGCGCAGGAGCGCCACCAGCTGCTGGACCAGCTGTCCGACCACGGGCACGACGCCCGCGACGTGCGCGGCATCGCGGCCATCTCCGCCGCCCGCGCCTCGAGCGCCACGATGCTGGCCGACCTCGCTGCCCTGGTCGAGTCGCAGCGGATGGTGGTGGCCGAGGCGGAGGAGCGCCACCGGGCCGCGAAGCGCGAGGTGCGTGCCGTCGAGAAGCTCGAGGAGAAGCACGACGCCGAGCAGCGCATGGTCGAGCTGCGCGCCGAGCAGACGGTGCTCGACGAGCTGGCGGGCCGCATGCGCGCCGTCGACACGGCGGAGGGCGAGCGATGAGCATCGCCGAGATCCCCGCGCAGATCGCCGACATCCAGGCGCGCATCGCGATGCTCGCCCCGCAGCCGACGACCTCCACCGGCTCCGGCGCCGCCTTCGCGACCGCCCTGTCCGGGGCGACCTCGACCGGCGGGACCGCCGCGACCGCCTCCACGAGCGGCGCGACGCTGAGCGGCACCGGCGTGACGGGCGACGACGTGGTGCAGGCGGCGCTGCAGTACAAGGGCGTGCCCTACGTGCTGGGCGGCGAGTCGAAGAGCGGCATCGACTGCAGCGGCCTGGTGCAGGCGTCGTTCACGAGCCTGGGCGTCGACGTGCCCCGGCTGGTGCACCAGCAGCAGGAGATCGGGCAGGAGGTCGACTCGTTGAAGGACGCGAAGCCCGGCGATCTGATCGTGCTGAACGGCGGGGACCACATCGCGATCTGGATGGGGAACGGGCAGGCGATCCACGCGCCGTACCCCGGCCGCACCGTGTCGGTGCAGAAGGCCTGGTTCGACGACTCGGACATCACGACCATCCGGCGGGTCGTGCCCGCGACGGACGACGCGGCGGCGGGCGGGGCCTCCCCGGTCGCCGGGGCGAGCGCCGGTGCCTCCGCGACCGCGTCGTCGGCGGCGCTCGCGCAGGCAACCGCGATGCTGGGGATGTACGGCGCGAACACGGACGGGGGCGGCAGCGCCGCGGGATCGCTGAGCGCGATGCTCGGCTCCACGAGCGCCACCGGATCGACCGACCCGATGTCCTCCCTGCTGTCGTCCACGGGCGGCACGGGATCGAGCTCGACCGCGCAGCAGCTGCTGGCCGCGCGCTCGGCACTGCTGGGAGCGGGGGGCTGACCGTGGGGACGACGATCGCGCAGGGACTGCTGGACCCGGCCGCCGTGCCGCAGCAGGGCACGTCGCCCCGCACTGCGGCAGGCGCCACCGCGGCGTTCGCGCAGCTGCTGGCCGGGCTCGGTGCGACTGCGACCGCCGATGCGGGTGCGGGTGCGGGTGCGGGTGCGGGTGCGGCCGTCGACCCGTCTGCGACCGCCGGCACGACCGGCACCGCGACCACGGGTGCCGCGACCGTCGGCGCATCGGCGGCGCTGCCCGCGCAGCTGGCGCTGGCCCTGGCCAGCGCGCAGGCGGCCGCCCCCGCGTCCGCCTCTGCTTCGAACGGCACCCCGGCGCACGCGATGGCCCTCACCGGCGGAGTCGCACTGCCGCAGGGCGCCGCAGACGGCGCTCCCGAGGCGACGTCCGGCGCGCCGGGGGCGGACGTGCTCGCTGGAGCAGCCACCACGCCCGCGCCGACGGGCAGGCGGGAGCGGGGCGGCACCGCCGACGAATCCGATCCTTCGGTCGACGCCGCGGACGCCGCCTCCGCCGGGTCGGCGATCGCCGCCGGGCTCACGCCGCTGGTCGTTCCGATCGTGCCGCAGCCGGTCGCCGCGCAGACGGCGTCGGCACCGGCGTCGGCGCCCGCGACCGGGTCCTCCCCGGTGGTGACGGCGACCGCCGCGTCCGATGCGGCGACGCCCCTGCCCGCGGGGCCCGGTGCGGTCGCCGGTGACCCCGCGGTCGTCGTCGCGGGGGAGTCCGCTGGGGCGTCGAGCACGCGGACCCCGGCGCCCCAGCGGGCGGAGGCACCCGTCACCGCTGCGGCACAGGGCGCGACCACGGCCGCCGCTGCGCCCGTCGTCGCCGCGGCGCTCGCCGTCGCCGGCGCGGCGCACGCCCCCCTGCCGGCTGCCCTCGCGGTCCGGCAGCCGGCGGCGACGGCGGCTCCGGCGCCGGACGCCGTCGACGCGGCCGCGGTGCCGGCGCAGGCCGCTGCAGCGCTCACCGCGTCGCCGGTCGCGGGGAGCGTCGCGACGCCCGACCCGACCGCGGCCCCGGCAGCGCCCTCGTCCGCCGCCTTCCTCCCCGTCGCCGCGCCACGGGCCGGCCTGGGAGACGTCGGCATCCGCGCCTCGACCCGCACCGAGACCGCCGACGCGGCCGGGACACCGGTCGCCGCCGCTCCCGCGGTCCAGGCGACGCCCGTCGCCGTCGCGACGGCGGCACCGGCGGCCGTCGCGGCGCCGCCCTCCCTGCCCGACCAGCTGGTGGAGCCGATCCTGCTGCTGCGAACCGCCCCCGACGGCGAGCACGTCGTCGTCGTCCGGGTGACGCCCGAGAACCTGGGACCCGTGACCGTGCACGCGCACCTGGCGCACGGCGACCTGGACGTGCAGCTGTTCGCGCCGACCCCCGACGCGCGGGACGCGCTGAAGGCGATGCTGCCCGACCTGCGGCGCGACCTGGGCGCGGGTGGCGGCGGCTCCAGCACCAGCGTGGGCGTCGGCACCGGCGACGCCCCGCAGCCCGGGCCCCGCGACCAGCCGGGGGCCGACCCCCGCGGCGGCCGTGACGCGCGCGCGCCGTGGCAGCCCGCCGTCCCGAACTGGGGCGGCCGGTCCGGCGCGCCGATCACGGCCGCCGCCTCGGCCCGGCCCACGCTGTCCAGCACCGCCGGCTTCGACGTGCTGGCCTGACCGAGGAGGACCGCGATGACGACCACCACCGCCGCCGCGACCGTGCCGGCCGCCACCTCGCTCACGTCGACGGCGAGCACCCGCGCGACGTCGCAGAGCTACAACAGCGAGCTCTTCCTCAAGCTGCTCACGACGCAGCTGGCGAACCAGGATCCGTCGAGCCCGATGGACTCCACGCAGATGATCGCGCAGACGTCGCAGCTGGCCTCGATGGAGCAGCTGACCAAGCTGACCCAGACCAGCACCGACACCTATTCGCTGCAGCAGCGCACCTCCGCGGCGAACGTGATCGGCAAGCAGGTCGGCTGGACGGACGCGGACGGCACCGCCCGCACGGGCCTCGCCACGTCCGTGACCTTCAGCTCGACGGGCGGGCCGCAGCTGACGGTCGGCGACCAGACCGTCGCGCTGTCGTCGGTCACCTCGATCACCGAGGCGAAGGCCGGCTCCTAGACCCCCTGCCGCCTCGCGGCGGCACCCCTTCACAACTGAACACGCACGCAGCCATGACGGCGACATCCCGGCCAGGACGGCCTCGCAGCAGCGGCACCGGTGCGTCCGGTCCGCGCCGTTCCCGAACAGGACCTCTCCGCATGCTCCGTTCCCTCTACGCCGGCATCTCCGGCCTTCGCGCCGAGCAGACGATGCTCGACGTCACCTCGAACAACATCGCCAACGTGAACACGGTCGGCTTCAAATCGTCGTCGATCCACTTCTCCGACACGCTGTCGCAGACCCTGCAGGCCGCCGGTCTGGCGCAGTCGTACAAGGCCGGCACCAACCCCAGCCAGATCGGGCTCGGCGTCGCCGTGGCCGACATCAACACGAACCTGACGCAGGGCTCGAAGCAGGCCACCGGCAGCAACCTCGACACGATGGTCGACGGCGACGGCTACTTCGTCACCAAGATCGGGTCGCAGACGCTGTACACCCGCAACGGGTCGTTCCACTTCGACGCCCAGGGGCGGCTGTCCACCGCGTCCGGCGGGCTCGTGCAGGGCTGGACCGCCGTGAACGGCACGGTCAACACGGGCGTCACGCCGGGGAGCATCACGTACTCCTCCAGCGCGGTCGCGCCCGCGACGACGTCGACGCAGGCGAAGATCACGGGCAACATCCCCTCCGACACCGTCGGCCAGACGGCGTTCACGCGCGACATCACCGTGTACACCGCGGACGGGACCGCGAAGGCGCTGAGCGTCACCTTCAGCCCGTCGACCACCGCCGGCACGTGGAACTACTCCGCGAAGACCGGCACCGGCACCCCGGTGACCGGCACGCTGGCCACCTCCGGAGGCGCCGCGACGGTCGGGGCCGGGTCCGCCACGACGGTCGACGGCGTCGCCCTCGACTTCTCCGGGCTGACCGGCTTCGCCAGCCTCAACACGACGGGCATCGCCAGCCAGAACGGCAAGGCGGCCGGAACGCTGCTGTCGTACTCCATGGGCGCGGACGGCACCCTGACGGGCACGTTCAGCAACGGCGACACCGTCCCGCTGGCCCGACTGGCGCTCGGCACCTTCACCAACCCGGCGGGCCTCACGAAGTCCGGCGACTCCAGCTATACGGAGTCGATCAACTCGGGCACGGCGAAGCTCGGCGTCGCGGGGTCGGACGGCTACGGCGCGATCGCGGCCGGTGCGCTGGAGGCGTCGAACGTGGACCTCAGCCAGGAGTTCACGAACCTGATCGTCGCCCAGCGCGGCTTCCAGGCGAACGCCCGCATCATCACGACGTCGGACGAGATCCTGCAGGAGCTGACGCAGCTGAAGCGCTGACCCTGAAGACGACATCCCGCGCGAAGTGGGGACATCGGCCGCCTGACGGGGAACCGTCGGCGGCCGATTGTCTGTCCTGACGGCGGTGAAGGTCTCCACGGATGGAGACCGGTGCCGGTCCCACGGATGGGGAAGAACGCATGATCCAGTTGACGCGCCTGAACGGCAGCACCTTCGCGATCAATCCTGATCTGGTCGAACGGATCCAGGAGTCGCCCGACACCTCGGTGGTGCTCGTCGACGGGACCACGTTCATCGTGACCGAGACCATCGAAGAGGTCATCGACGAGATCGCGGAGTACCGCGCTCGCGTCATCGCGCTCGCGCACTCGATGCACTTCGAGGGTCCTTCCGCCGTCCCCGCGCCGTCGAGGGGAACGCGCCGTCTCGGCGTGGTCGACGGCGCCAAGGCTTCACCGCGCCCGATCGGCGGCCGCTGATGGATCCGGCGACCCTCGGCGGCATCGTCGTCGCCCTCGCCTCCCTGATCGTCATGGCGGTCATGGAGGGTGCGAACCCGATGAGCCTCCTGCTGCCGGCGCCGATGATCCTGGTCTTCGGCGGCGCGCTCGGCGCGGCGTTCGCCACCACGACGCTGCCCGACTCGCTCGCGTCGCTCAAGATGCTGCCCAAGGCGCTGCTCTACAAGAACCTGAAGCCGGGCAAGGACGTGGCCCAGCTGGTCGAGCTGGCCGAGATCGCCCGCAAGGACGGCCTGCTCGCCCTCGAGGCGAAGGCCGCCGAGGTCAAGGACCCGTTCCTGAAGACGGCGCTGCAGAACGTCGCCGACGGCATGGACCCCGACGACCTGCGCACGCTGCTGGAGGACGAGGCCGCCGCGAACGAGAAGGGCGGCCGCAGCGCGGCGAAGTTCTACGCGTCGCTCGGCGGCTACGCGCCGACCGTCGGCATCCTCGGCACCGTCGTGTCGCTGACGCACGTGCTCGAGAACCTGTCCGAGCCCTCCAAGCTGGGCCACTCCATCGCCGCCGCCTTCGTGGCGACGCTGTGGGGCGTGCTGTCGGCGAACCTGATCTGGCTGCCGATCGGCGGCCGCATCGGCAAGATGACCGACCTGCAGTCGGAGCGCCTGATGGTGCTGACGGAGGGCGTGCTCGAGATCCAGTCGGGCGTGCAGCCGCGCGCGCTGAACGACAAGCTGACCGCGATGCTGCCGATCGCCGACCGGCCGAAGGCGGCGGCGAAGGGTTCGGCCAAGGGCGGGGCGAAGGCGAAGGCGCCGAAGACGGCCGAAGCGGCGGCCTGACGTGTCCGGCCGCCGCAAGAAGCACGCGCACGAGGAGCACCACGTCGACGAGCGGTGGCTCGTGTCCTACGCGGACATGATCACCGTGCTGATGGCCCTGTTCATCGTGCTGTACGCCATGGCGACCGTGGATCAGAAGAAGTTCGACGAGCTGAAGAACTCGCTGGCCACCGGCTTCGGCGCCAAGGTCACGTCGAAGACGCTGGACGAGAACACGGCGATCGTGCCCAAGAAGTACGTGGCGAAGGACGGCGCCGGCTTCTCCAACAGCACCATCGCGGTGATGCAGGCGGCGAAGGAGATCCAGGACGAGCTGAAGACCGCGGGCCTCGTCGGCAAGGTGCAGGTGGCGACGGGCACGAACTCGATCACGCTCTCGCTGGTCGGCTCGAGCACGTACTTCGCGGGCAACGACGCGGACCTGTCGTCGAACGCCCTCGGCGTCCTGAAGAAGCTGTCGCCGACGCTCGAGAAGCACGCCGGCAAGGTCACCGTGGAGGGGCACGCGGACCCGCGGGGCTCCGCGGGCAAGTGGGGCGACGACTGGAACCTCGCGAGCGCGCGGGCGAACAGCGTGCGCGGGTACCTGACGGGCCATCACGCCGTCGACCCGGCGAGCGTGTCGGTCGTCTCGTTCGGCTCGGAGCACGCGAAGAAGGGCACCTCGGCGAAGGTGGTCGAGCACAACCGCCGCGTCGACATCGTGCTGCACACCGTGCAGGTCGCCACGCTGCCCGCGGCCGAGAAGAAGACCGAGACCGCCTCCGGCGGCCACGGCGAGGCGTCCTCGAGCGGCCACGGGGAGGCTGCGGCGGAGGAGTCCGCCGGTCACGGCGAGGCTGCGAAGGCGGAGTCGGGCGGCCACTGAGTCGGCGTCCCCGCTCACCTGCTCCGTCGAACAACGGAGTGGCGCGCCCCCGAAGGGGGGAGGGCGACCAACAATACGGATCGTGACGGACCGCGCGACGACCCGCGCCCGGGTGCACGCCCCGGGCGACGAGCTCGACGTGCAGCCGTACGACTTCGCGAGCCCAGAGCTGATCGCCGGCGACCAGCGCGACCGCCTCGACTCCGCCTTCGAGGCCTGGGGGCGGCAGGTCGGCACCCAGATCACGGCGAAGACGCGGGCGGTCGTCGACGTCGCGATCGCGCCCTCGCGCGTGCAGACCTGGTCCGCGTTCCTGGCGCCGGAGGCCGCGCCCGTGCTGGAGGCCGTGGCGCTGGCCGGCGAGCACCGCATCGTCTACCGGCTGACGGTGGCGGAGGCCCGCTACTGGGCGGCCCGCATGCTGGGCGCTCCCGGCACGACGGTCGACGCGGCGACGCCGCTGACCGCCGTCGAGCGGGCGCTCGCCTGGCGGGTGGTGGAGGAGCACGTCGCCGAGCTGCGGCTGGCGACCGACGGCCTGCTGCCCGAGGCCGTCGTCGAGTCCTTCGGGCCGGGGGCCGGCGCGGTGTGCGACCCGGACGAGCTGGCCGTCACCGTCGTGATCGGCACCCTGCGCCGCGGCGAGCGCGGCCGCCTGACTCTGGGCCTGCCCGTCTCCGTCGCGCTCGAGGCGCTGGGGGCGCTGCCGTCGCGGCAGGACGCCGGGCGGGTGACCGAGCTGGTCACGCGCCACCTGGCCGTCGCCCCGGTCGAGGTCGCGCTGCGCTTCGACGACACCCGGGTCGGCCCGGCCACCGTGCTCGACCTGGCGCCCGGCGACCTGATCCCCCTCTCGCACGTCTCGCACCGGCCCCTGGTCGTGACGCTCGACGGCGCGCCGGTGCTGCAGGCCGCGGTCGGCAGCAACGGCGAGCGGCTGGCCTGCGTCGTCGTCGACTCGAACGGAGACCTCGCATGAGCTGGTCCACCCCGGTCCAGGCCGGCGTCGAGTCGGCCGTCGCCGACGCGCTGGTCGCCCACCTGCCCGGCCCGGCCCTGCTGGCCCAGCCGCACGGCAGCGACCCGGTGCCGATGCAGGTGCTCGAGGCGGGGGTGTCGGCCACGTACGTGGGCCCGCGCTCCGCCGACATCGCCGTGATCCTGCTGGACCGCACCGAGCTGATCGCGGCGGGCGGCGGCGGCGACCGCGTGCGGCTGGGCGACGTGCTGCGCCCCGCGCTGGAGGCGGCCGCGGAGCAGATCGGCGGCGGCCACCTGGGCGAGGCCGCGGACGGCGTGCCCGCCAGCCTGTTCCAATCGGCCGACGCGGTGGTCTTCGACCTGATCGGCGAGGAGGGCGTCGCCGGCTGGTTCGCGATCGCGCTGCGCACCCCCGCGCCTCCCCGCTCCTTCCGCGACGTGTCCAGCCGCCTCGGCCGCATCAGCACGGTGCAGATGACGCTGTCGGTCGAGATCGGCCGGGCCGTCGTGTCGGTGCAGGAGCTGCTCGACGCGCAGCCCGGCACCGTGATCGAGCTGGATCGCGCCGTCGGCAGCGAGGCGGACGTGTTCCTGAACGGCCGCATGATCGCCCACGGCGAGATCGTGGTCGTCGACCGACGGTTCGCCGTCCGCGTCACCGAGGTGCTCGACATCGCGGAATCCGGCTGAGGCGGGGCGCGTGGACACCTTCATCCTCGGCCTGCGCGTCGTGGTCGGCCTCGGGGCCGTCTTCGGGGCGCTGCTGTTCCTGCACCGCTTCGTCACGAAGCGGCAGCGCGGCACGAGCACGCCCGGCGAGCGCATCGCCGTGGTCGCGCGGCA
>JAKONM010000353.1 GCA_022701925.1 Microbacteriaceae bacterium | reverse complement strand
CAGCAGCGCCGCGGGCAGCGCGGCGAGCACCGCGTAGTGGCCGAAGAAGCTGGGACCCGCCAGCAGCATCGCCGTGTCGGCGACGAGCAGCACCGCGAAGCGCCGCGCGCCGGGCGTCAGCAGCGCCAGCAGCACCAGGGCGGCCAGCAGCGCCAGCACCAGCAGCAGCGCTGCGCGGGTCGGCAGCGCGCCGGGCAGCGGCGGCGGGAACATCTGCTCCAGCCGCGCCGCCGCGGAGGGCACGGTGCGGCGGCGCCCGGCCTGGTCGAACACGATCTGCCGCACCATCGCGCCGCCCGCCAGCACCAGGAACGGCGCGCACACCGCCGTGGCCGTGGCCGTCGCGGCGGCCAGGACGGCCGGCGAACGGCGTCCCGCAGCCAGCGCGACGATCACGGCGGGCACGATGAAGGGCAGCTTCACGACGGCGACGAGCCCCAGCAGCACCCCGGCCGCGATCCGGCGCCTGCGGGTCGCGGGCTCGACCAGCAGCGCCAGCGCGCCCAGCAGCCCGGCGGCTCCCAGCACCTCCAGCAGCGCGCTGCGCTCCGCGTAGACGATCGGGAACGAGGTCGCGACGACCGCGGCGCCGCCGATCCCGGCGAGCACGCCGAAGCGCCGCAGCACCAGGGGCACCAGGCCCGTGCTCGCGGCGCCGATCAGGATGAAGGCCGCACGGGCGCAGGCGAAGGCGTCCGCGTCGCCGATCAGGCGGGCCAGGGCGGCGAACGGCGTGAGCGCCAGCACGATGCCCGGCGGGTGCAGGAACAGGAAGTCGCGGTAGGGCAGCCGGCCCGCCAGCAGCGACGCGGCCGCGGCGTAGTGCACGCCGTCGTCGATGCTGTTCGCGCTGTGCAGCCCTCCCTGCTGCAGCAGCAGGGGCAGCCGCAGCAGGAGGGTGATCAGGGCGGCGCCTGCAGCCACCAGCAGCAGGCGCCGATCCCTGATCGGGCGCCGCACGCGGGCAGCATCACGGCTCCTGGTGTCCGGCCGGTGAACGGGCGGGGCGGATCCGCCCCGCCTCCCCCCGATCAGACGGGCAGGACGAGCACCTTCCCCGCTACCCCGCGGATCGCGGCCTCCGCGTGCAGGGCCGGGAGCTCCTCGAGGGGGATGCGGCGGGTGACCTCCACGGTCAGCGCGCCCTCGTCGACCAGCGCGGCCAGGGCGGTCAGCCGGTCGCGGTCGGGCCGCACGAACACCACCGCGGACCGCACGTGCCGCCCCGCGTCGTCGGGCGCCGCCATCCAGGCGGTGGTGCTGACGACCGCGCCGCCGTCGCGGACCAGGGCGACCAGGGCGGCGAACCGTTCCGGCTCGATCGGCGCCAGGTTCAGCAGCAGGTCGACCGGCTCGTGCACCGCCTGCAGCAGGTCGACGACCGTGTGGTCGACGACCTCCTGCGCCCCGGCCGCGCGGACGGCCGCCGCGCTGCGCGGGCTCGCGGTCGCGATGACGTGCGCGCCGGCCCGCTGCGCCAGCCGCACCGCGATCTTCCCGACCACGCCGCCCGCTCCCACGATCAGCACCCGCTGCCCCCGCTGCAGCAGGCCGTCGTCGAACAGGGCCTGCCACGCGGTCAGCGCCACGGAGGGCAGCGCCGCGGCGTGCGTCAGCGGGATGCTCGAGGGCGCCGGCACGACCGCCTCGGCGGGCACGACCACGTGCTCCGCCGCTCCCCCGTCCTCGCCCATCGGCAGGAACCCGAAGACGGCGTCGCCGATCCGCGGGGTCCGCACGCCGGGACCGACCGCGTCGATCACGCCCGACACGTCGTACCCGGGCACGTGCGGCAGCGTCACCGGGATCGGCAGCGTGCCCGCCCGCATCCCGGCGTCGGCCGCGTTGAAGGCGGAAGCCGCGACCCGCAGCCGCACCTGTCCGACCCCGGGCTCGGGCAGCGGCACCTCCTCGACCCGGAGCACCTCGGGACCGCCGACCTCGTGGAACCGCACCGCCTGCATGATGATCTCCCTCGTCCTGTTGCTTCATATTCGAAGCACTAGGGCGACAGTACACCACTTCGAACTCGAAGCAACTAGACTCCGACCGTGACCGAGCCGCGGATCGACCCCCTCCGGCTGCAGGCGTACTTCGCCCTGATGGAGGTCAGCGGGCTGCTGCGGCACGGCATCGAGCAGCAGCTGCGCGAGGCGGGCGACCTGAGCACCGTGCAGTTCCAGCTGCTGGCGACCCTGGGCGACGCCCCGCAGGGCTCGTCGCGCATGACCGACCTCGCGGACGGCGTCGTCTACAGCCGCAGCGGCCTCACCTATCAGGCGGGTCTGCTGGAGCAGCGCGGCCTGGTGATGCGCCGTCCGTCGCCGGACGACGAGCGCAGCACCGTGGTCACGATCACCGAGGCGGGGAGCGCCCTGCTGGAGCAGGTGTTCCCCGGGCACCTGGAGGTGCTGGACCGGGTGCTGTTCGCCCCGCTCACGGAGGCGCAGGTCGCGTCGCTGGCCGACGCGCTCGGGGCGGCGCGCGACCACATGCGCGCCACCCCGCCGCGGTCGGCGGCGCCCCGGCGGCGGCGGAGCGCGGAGCCGAGCGCCGACTGACCAGGAGCGGTCATCCGGTCAGCCCGTCGGCGCGACGGCACCGACTGGTCGGGCGAGCACCGTCGCAGCCCGCGCCTCCACCACGGCGAGATCGTCCGGATCGAGGTCTGCGGCGGAGCAGGCCCGCAGCAGGTGCCGCACCTCTCGGTGGAGCACCGACCGGACCTTGACCGACCCCGCCGCGTCGACCAGGCGGTCGGCGAGGTCGAGCGCCGCCAGCACCACCGCTCGGTGCTGCAGCCCGTAGTGCCGCACGCTGTCCAGCACGGCGATCACCAGCTCCTCCGTCGAGGGCGGGTGCACCACGACCCGCAGCGCGCCCGTCTGATCGAGCCGTCCTCGAGGTGCAGGATCACGCCGCACCAGCGGCACCAGCGCCGCCTGGGCCAGCTCCAGCGCGCTGACGGACGTGTAGGGGTCGTTGCTGCCGGCGGCGAGCCCGCGGATCGACACCTCGGTCAGCTGCTGCAGGGCGAACCGCACGTCCTGAGCCGGGGTCCGCGCGATGCCGATCGTGAAGGACCGCCGCAGCCGTTTCGCGAGGTCCTCGGTCACCCGCCCGTCGAGGCGCAGCAGGGCGTCGCCTCGGATCACATGGTCGCCGGGCATGGCGACCACGTCGACGACCACGTCGTGCTCGCCCGCCAGGCGGACCAGGGCGTCCAGGTCGACCTGCTGCACGTAGCCGTCGGTCCCGGTGCGCACGGGGTGCACGGCGCCCGGCGGCGCGGTGGCGGTGCGCGCCCATCCCGCGGGCAGGTCCGCCGGCGCGGTCCGGTCCAGCGCCCGGACCAGGTCGACCTGCACGCGCTTCTGCAGCGTCGTGATCTGGACGCTGGAGGCGATGTGGTGGATGAAGTAGACGAGCACCGCCACGTTGACGACCGCCAGCAGCACCGCGACGTGGATGCCGAGGGTCGGCACGAACTCGGCGCGGTCCTCCGCCGGGGTCCGGACCGCGCGTCCCACCAGCAGCGAGTAGAGGAAGGTCGAGGTGAACATCGCCAGCACGAACTGGTTCGAGCGGTCCGCCATGAAGTTCCGCACGAGGCGGGGGCCGTAGGTCGACGAGGTCGTGGCCAGCACGGAGATCGTGATCGAGAACGAGGTGCCCGCGACGGTCAGCATCGAGGTGCCGATGGTCGTGACGATCGACCGGGCGCCGTCCGCGCTGGTCTGGTCGAAGACGGGCAGCGCCCCGATGGTCCCCGCGAAGGCGTGGTCGACGGTGACCAGCACCTGGGCCAGCAGCAGGGCGACGAGCCCGAACAGCGCCGGCAGGAACCAGAACGACTCCCGGGCCGCCGCCGCCCATCCGCGCATCCCGCTCCGATCCGTCGGCGCCCCACCGTAGCCGCGGGGCCCGGGCGTTCACCGACCGGTCGCCGTCGGATGCGCAGGCGCACGGACTGGGGGTGGCGGAGCAGGACCCGCGGGGTCACCCTCGGAGGATGACCACCGCGCCGACCCGTGTCGGCCCCGTCCTGCGCCGACGGGCGCTGCGCCTGTCCGACGCCGCGCGCGCCCGGATGGACCGCGCCCCGGTCGCCGGCGACGAGGGGGCGGCCCTGCTGACCCGGGTGGAGGGCATCGACCCGCTGCGGGTGCTGCTCTTCGGCTCCGGCGCGCTGATCGGCTACGGCGTCCGCACCCGCGGCGACGCGGTCGACGGCCACCTGGCCGACCTGCTCGCCCGACGCTCCGGCCGGGGCGTCACGATCGAGAGCCGCGTGCGCCTGGCCCTGCCGACCGCGGAAGCGGTGCAGTCCCTGGGCGGCGCCGGCACGGTCACCTTCCACGCCGCCGTCTGGTGCCCGCGCTTCGGCGAGGAGCTCTCGGGCGGCTCCGTCCGGCGGTCCCGCCGGGCGGTGCGGGCGATGCTGACCGAGTACGCCGAGGCGTCCTCGGTGCCGCTGGTGCTGTGCACGCTGCCGGAGCCGCTGGGCGACGACTGGCGCACGCGCCTGCGCCGGCCTCGCATCGCGGCCTTCAACGAGATGCTGCGCCGTGAGGCGCAGAGCAGCCGGTGCGCGCGCGTCGCGGACAGCGGCACCTACCGGCCGTCGGACCCCGCGAGCACCACGGGCCCCGACTGGCACCGCGGCTTCGCGGCCCAGTTGTTCCCGACCGTCGCCGCAGCCCTCTCGCTGCCCGTCTGAGGTCGTAGCGTCGCCCTCGTGCGACGCCCTCTCCTCGTGACCCTGGTGGCGCTCGGCGTCCTCTGCGCCGCAGCCGGGACGACCCTGGTGCTGCGGGGCACGCTGTTCGGAGGGCCGGCCTGGGGGTGGACCGCCTACGCCCCGCTGTCCCTGTACTCCGGGGGCTCCCGCTACACCGCCCTCGACCCCGTCCGGCTCGCCTGGGCACGACCCCTGGGCGCCGCGCTGCTCGCCGCCGGCGCGGGGACCAGCGGAGCCGCCGTCGCCGCGCTGGTGCTGCGATCCCGGCCGCCCGGGGCCTGAGGGCGCTCACTCCTGCAGCACCGCCGGCTGCGGGCGAGGCTGCGCCGGGGGCCGCACCAGCACGGCGGCGCGGTGCCGCCGCTCGATCGCCTGCGCCACCGCGCCGGCCACGACGATGACGGCGGCACCGGCCAGCCCGGTCGGCCCGATCGCCTCCCCCGCCACGACCACCCCGACGGCCAGCGCCCAGACCGGCTCGGTGCCCATCAGCACGCTGGCACGGGTGGCCGAGGTGCGCCGCACGGCCCACAGCTGCACCACGAAGGCGAACACGGAGCACAGCAGCCCCAGGAACAGCACGTCCGCCCAGCCCGCCGGGTCGAGCCGGGCGACCGCGGCCGGCAGCGCCGAGCCGGCGAGGGCGCAGAAGGCCGTGGCGCACACGCCCATCTGCACCAGCACGACGCCGAGTGCGCCGTCGGCCCGCCCGCGGCTCAGCCGCCCGCTCGCGGTGACGTGCACGGCGCGGACCAGGGCGGCCGCGAGCACCAGCAGATCCCCGGGGCCGGGCGCGCGGAACCCGTCGTCGGAGACGAGCAGCGCGACCCCGGCCACCGCCGCGACGACCGCGACGAAGTAGGCGCGGGGCAGCCACGAGCGGGCCGCGGCGCACTCCAGCACCGGGGTCGCCACCAGCGCCAGGCTGATCAGCAGGCCGGCGTTGGTCGCCGAGGTCAGGTGCACGCCCCAGGTCTCCAGGCCGATCACCGCGGCCTGCGAGCAGCCCAGCACCGCGGCGACCACGAGGCCCCTCCCCCGCGGCAGCCGCTCGCGGCGCGCCAGGCAGATCAGCGCCAGCGCCGCCGCGGCGACGAGGAAGCGCAGGGCGACGGCGGCGGGCACCCCGACCTCGGCGGCCAGGTCCTTGGCGGCCAGGAAGCTGGCGCCCCAGACGGCGGCGACGGCCAGCAGCAGCAGGTCGACGGAGGCGGCGGGAGGGCGTCGGGGCACGGAGCCCACGCTGCCGCTAGCTTCGATGAAGAACAACGGCCACCTGCTTGATCGACGATGAAGGAAGCACTGATGGATCCAGGACGCCTCCGGCTGCTGCGCGAGCTGGCCGACCGCGGCAGCGTGGCCGCCGTGGCGGCGGCCGCGAAAGTCAGCCCCTCCGCGGTCTCGCAGCAGCTCGCAGCCCTGCAGGCGACCGTGCCGGTGCCCCTGACCGTGCGGCGGGGTCGCACGCTGGTGCTCACCGAGGCCGGCGAGGCGCTGGCCGCGGCCGGCGCCGGGGTGGAGGAGTCGCTGACCCTGGCCCGCGACGCGATCGACGCCTTCCTGCAGCGCCGGGGCCGCACCGTGAGCGTCTCCGCCTTCCACAGCGCCGGCCACGCCCTGTTCGGGCCGCTGCTGGCCGCGCTGCCGGACGGCGCCGCCGTCTCGCTGCGGGACGCCGACGTCGCGCGCGGCGGCTTCCCCGGGCTCACGGCGGACCACGACCTGGTGATCGCGCACCGGCTCGCCCACGACCCGGCGTGGCCGCAGGCCCGGCTGCGGGTGGTGCCGCTGTTCAGCGAGCCGCTCGACGTCGCCCTGCCCGCGTCGCACCCGCTGGCCGGGCAGGCGACGGTCGCGCCCGAGCAGCTGGCGGAGGAGGCCTGGATCTCGGTGCAGGAGGGGTTCCCGCTGGCGGGCGTGGTGGACCTGGTCGCCGCAGCCGCCGGTCGCCCGCTGCGCGTCGAGCACCGCATCAACGAGCTCTTCGTCGCCGCGGAGGTCGTCCGCGCCGGGCGGGCGGACGCGGGGATGACGCG
>JAKONM010000348.1 GCA_022701925.1 Microbacteriaceae bacterium | reverse complement strand
AGGCGTCGCCCTGGTGCACGCTGAAGGCCGCGTCCTGCAGCGCGTCGGGCAGGGGCGCGGGTCGTCTCGTCACGTCTGCACGCTGCCGCGCCACACGGCCGGCGCAGGCTGCGTGACCGTGCGGATGCGGGAGCCACCTTGATCCGCGGCTGGGGAGGACCGGACGACCGCCGGGGATCGAGCCGACCTCGCTCCGACGCTCCTGCTGTTCCGATTGCTCGTCACCCGTTCCACCCGAGCGTCGTCGAGAGGCGGGTCGCCCCTCAGCGGCGTCCGGGGAGAGGGCGTCGGGCGATGGGGTGAGGTGCCGCTCGATGCCGCTCCGAGTTGCTCAGAGCGGCATCCGATGGCGGGTCATCGAGGGGTCAGCCGACCTTCTTGCGCGGGTTGCCCAGGCGCGGGCCGCTGGTGCGCTTCTTCGCATCGTCGGGGTCCAGCGACTCCATGCGCACGGTGCCGATGGCGACGACCAGGGTGAGGCCCCAGGCGACCCAGGTCAGGTAGGTGCGCCAGTCGGTGTCGTTCTTGCGGCCCTGCCGCACGGCGGAGACGCCCGAGATCAGCCCGGAGATGATCGCGGGGTTCAGCAGGTACTTGCGCAGGGTGCCCATGGGACCGGGAGCGTACTGACCTGCGGCCGGGCGGCGGATGGGAGGCGGCCGGCGGGATGCCGGAGGCGTCCGCGAGCGGGCCGCGGTCGCGTCGCATGCGGGGGAGCGACTCCTGACCGATCGTGCAGTAGGCTGACCGATCGTGCAGGACTTCACGCGGTCGGCCGGCGGATCCGCGCCGCTGCTCGAGGCCGCCCTCCGGCAGTTCGCCGCGGTGGGCTTCGACGGCGCCTCGCTGCAGCGCATCGCCGACGAGGCGGGCATGTCCAAGTCGAGCGTGCTCTACCACTTCGGCAGCAAGGAGTCGCTGCTCGACGCCGCGCTGCGGCCGGCGGTCGACGACCTGCGGCCCCTGCTCGCGGCCCTCGGCGGCATCGCCGACGAGGGCTCGCAGCGCGCGTTCCTCGAGCGCTTCGTCGACTACCTCTACGAGCACCGGCTGGCGGTGGCCGTGCTGATCAACCACGGCCAGGCGCTGGCCGGGCACGCGGTGATCGACGAGGCCGATGCGCTGGTCCGCGACCTCTCCACCCGGCTGACCCCCGCCGGGTCCCACGACCGCGACACCGTGCGCTTCGGCGTCGCGCTGGCCGGGGCGGCCTTCGTCCTGGTCGCCGCCGACCGGTGGTCGGCGGCCCCGCTGCCCCCCGTCGAGGTGCGCGCCGTGCTCGTCGACGTGCTGGGCGAGCTGGTGCTGGCCCAGCCCGCCCCCTCCGCCTGACCGCTCCGCAGACCCGCAACGCCCGCAGGACCCGACCTGCAGGCACCCGCACCACCCGCAGACCCGCCCACCGCGACACCGCCGTCGCCACGACCCGCACCCATCGAGGACGGCACCCATGACCGCGTTCCTGTTCCGGCTCGGCCGCTTCACCCACGCCCATCCGCTGCGGGTGCTCGCCGCCTGGCTGATCGTGATCGTCGCCTTCGCCGGCGTCGGGTTCGGCTTCGGCGGCAAGTTCAGCAACGGCTTCACCATCCCCGGCACCGAGTCGCAGAACGCGCTCGACCGCCTGGACGGCGTGTTCCCGCAGGCGGCGGGCGCCAGCGCCAGCGCCGTCGTCGTGGCGCCCGCCGGCCAGCGGGTCGACCGCGGCGAGGCCCGCCGCACGATCGAACGCCTGGTGAGCGCGCTCGAGGACGTGCGGGGCGTGGAGACGGTCGGCAGCCCCTACAGCGAGTACGCCGTCGACTCAGTGTCGGCCGACCGGCGGTCCGCGATCGTGTCGGTGCAGTTCTCGGAGCCGGAGTCGGGCGTGACCGCGGCGACCCTCGACGCGGTGACCGGTACGGCCTCGATCGGCGAGGACGCGGGCCTGAAGGTGGCCTTCACGGGCCAGGTGTTCCAGAACGCCTCGTTCGGCCCCTCGATCACGGAGGCGCTGGGCCTGCTGTTCGCCGCCTTCGTGCTGGTGGTCACCTTCGGCTCGCTGCTGGCGGCCGGCATGCCCCTGATCACGGCGATCGTCGGCGTGCTGCTGTCCATCGCCGCGCTGTTCTTCACGGCGAACTTCATCGACGTCGCGAGCGCCAGCCTGACCCTGGCGCTGATGCTCGGGCTGGCGGTCGGCATCGACTACGGCCTGTTCGTGATCTCCCGGTACCGGGAGCAGCTGGCGACCGGGGTGCCGCGGGAGGAGGCGCTGCCGACCGCGGTCGCCACCGCGGGCACGGCGGTGGTCTTCGCGGGCACCACCGTGATCATCGCGCTGTGCGGCCTGCTGATCGTCGGCATCCCGTTCCTCAGCGTCATGGGCGTGGGCGCCGCCTTCGCCGTGCTGCTGGCCGTGGTCGGCTCGCTCACGCTGCTGCCGGCCGTGCTGACGCTGGCGGGGGAGCGGCTGGTGCCCAAGCAGGGCTCCCGCGCGCAGCGCCGGGCGGAGGACGCGGCCGCCGGCCGGGCGACCACGCTCGGGGCCCGCTGGGTGGGGCTGATCGAGCGGGTGCCGGCGCTCTTCGTCGTGCTGGCGATCGCCCTGCTGGGGGTGCTCGCGATCCCCGCCGCCTCCATGCGCCTCAGCCTGCCGACCAACGGCACGGAGGCGCCGGGCACAGGACCGCGGGTCGCCTACGACCTGACGACGCAGTACTTCGGGGAGGGGCGCAACGGCACGCTGGTCGTGCTGGCCGACGTCACGCAGAACGACGACTTCATCACCGACCTGGACCGGATGCGGGACCGCATCGCGGCGCTGCCCGACGTGAAGGCGGTCAGCCGGCCGACGCCGAACCAGACCCTCGACACCGCGATCATGCAGGTGATCCCGGAGTCCGGTCCCACCTCCGACGCGACGATCGCGCTGGTGAACCGCATCCGCGGGCTGGAGGACGACTTCCAGCGGCAGTACGACATGCCGATCTCCGTCACCGGCGCCACGGCGGTGCAGATCGACATCTCCACCCGGCTCGGCGACGCGCTGGTGCCGTTCGTGCTGGTCGTGGTCGGCCTCTCCATCGTGCTGCTGATGGCGGTCTTCCGCTCGATCCTCGTGCCGCTGAAGGCCGCGCTCGGCTTCCTGCTGTCGCTCGCCGCCTCCATCGGCGCGACCGTGGCGGTCTTCCAGTGGGGCTGGGGCGCCGACCTGCTGCACGTGGAGCCGGGGCCGCTGCTCAGCTTCCTGCCGATCCTGGGCGTCGCGATCCTCTTCGGGCTCTCCATGGACTACGAGGTGTTCCTGGTCTCCGGCATGCGCGAGACGTGGGCGCACACGAAGGACCCGCGCCTGGCCGTCCGCCGGGGCTTCACCCACGGCGCCCGGGTCGTCACCGCCGCCGCGTTGATCATGATCTTCGTCTTCGCCTCGTTCGTGCCGGAGGGCAGCGGCACGATCAAGCCGATCGCGTTCGCGCTGGCCGTCGGCATCCTGTTCGACGCCTTCGTCGTGCGCATGACCCTGGTGCCCGCCGTCATGTTCCTGGCCGGCCGCGCCGCCTGGGCCCTGCCCGCCTGGCTCGACCGCCTGCTGCCCGTCGTCGACATCGAGGGCGAGACCCTGGTC
This sequence comes from Microbacteriaceae bacterium, assembly GCA_022701925.1. Lineage (GTDB taxonomy): Bacteria > Actinomycetota > Actinomycetes > Actinomycetales > Microbacteriaceae > Amnibacterium. The sequence goes on along the minus strand of JAKONM010000348.1, from coordinate 2,522 downwards.
CAGCACCGGCGGGAGACCGACTGGGCGGAGGGGGAGCGGCGCTGGCTGCTCTCCTCCGACGGCCTGGTGCCGCCGGAGCCGTTCGACACGGAGCCGCTCACCGTGCACGCCGAGCGCGGCACGACCTCCGTCGTCGAGGTGCCGTCCTTCAGCCGGCGCGGCGCCGTCGCGACGCTGACCGGGCACCTGCTGCCGCGGGCCGGGCGCGTGCAGGTGCAGGGCGCGGTCGCGCCGACCGGCGCGCGCGACCTGCGGCAGCTGGCCGCCGCGGTGATCGACGACGGGTCCGCCGCCACCGGCACCCCGGCCGCCCTGGTGGGGGAGCGGCTGCGCTTCGCGCCGCGCCGCCGGCGCAGCGGCACCGTGCGCGGCTGGCTCGACCTGCTGCCCGAGCGGCTGCGCCTCGACCGGCCGATCGGCGACCTGCCGCCGGAGGAGCGCCTGGCGGTGCTCGCGCTCGCCGCGGCCGCCGGCGGCGCCACCGCGCTGGTCGTCGACGCCGGCGACCTCGGCCCGGAGGCGCTCGAGCGCCTGGCCGCCCTGCTCGACCTCGTGGTCGACGGCGAGCGGGCTGCCCTCATCATCACCTCGACCGCCGATCGCGCAGGCACCCACCTGACCGCGACGCCCGTCCGCAAGGAGCTCTCCGCATGATCCGCCGCATCCTGCAGGCCCGGTTCCTCCGCCTGGCCCTGGTCGCCCTGGTGCCCGCCGTCGTGCTGGGCGTCTTCGTGGCGGCGCTCTCGGCCGCCGACTCGGGCGACGCGCGCATCCCCGCCGCGCTGGTGAACCAGGACGACCTGGTGCAGACGAAGAACGACGACGGCACGACCACCACCGTGGCCGCCGGCCGCCTCGTCGTCTCCGGGCTGACGAAGCCCGCGTCCTCCGACAGCGGCGCCTCCATCGACTGGACGCTGACCAACGCGGCGACCGCGAAGCAGCTGCTGGCCGACGGCGAGGTCTACGCGATCGTGACGATCCCGAAGACCTTCTCGAAGTCGATCTCGACGGTCAGCGGCACCGACCCGCAGCAGGCGGGCATCCGCATCACCACCGACGACGCGCACGGCACGCTGGTCAGCCAGGTCGGCGGCGTCGTGGGCGACACGATCGCCAAGACCGTGGGCGGGCAGATCACGACCAACGTGGTGTCAGGCCTCTACGGCGGCTTCGCCACGGTGCGCACGTCCCTGCTGAAGGCGGCGGACGGCGCGACCGACCTGGGCGACGGCGCGGGCTCGCTGTCCTCCGGGCTGAACCGGGCGGCGGACGGCGGCGACTCGCTGGCCGACGGCGCGCGCTCGCTCGGCGACGGGGCGCGGCAGCTCTCCACGGGCGCGTCGACGCTGGGCTCCGGACTCCGCACGGCCGCCGACGGAGCCGCGAGCGCGGCGAGCGGTGCGAAGCGGCTGTCCTCGGGCGTCGACGCCTACACGGACGGCGTCTCGCAGTACACGAAGGGCGTGGACTCGTTCCTCACCGGCGTCGCGCCGGCCTTCAGCAGCAGGTCGGCGGGCGCGCAGCAGCAGCTGGCGCAGGGCTCCGGCGCGATCGCCGACGGCATCCGCCAGGTCGCCGCCTCCGACCCGACCCTGAACCCGCGCACGAAGGGCGTGCTGACGGAGCTGGCCGGCCGGCTCGACCAGGTGTCGTCCGGGCAGTCGCAGCTGGCGTCCGGGGCAGCGCAGCTGGCGAAGGCCGGTGCCGCGATCCCGCAGCTGAAGAACGCCGGCAACCGACTGTCCTCCGGCGGCGGCTCGCTCGACTCCGGTGCCTCGCAGCTGGCGTCCGGGCTCGCGAAGCTGCCGTCGGGCATCCGGTCCGCGGCTTCGGGCGCGGACCGTCTGGCCTCCGGCGCGGCGCAGCTGGGCACCGGCGCCGACCGGCTGGGCAGCGGAGCGGACGCGCTCACCGAGGGCGTGCGGAGGAGCGCGGACGGCGCCGAGCAGCTGGCGACCGGTGCGCAGAAGCTGGGCTCGGGCCTCTCCGACGGCGCGGAGCAGGTGCCGAACCTCACGAAGGCGCAGCAGACGCGGGCCGGGAAGGTGATCGCGAACCCGATCACCGCCTCCGCCGATCGCGAGAACGCGCTGTCGGGGCCGGGGCAGGTCGTCTCGACGCTGATCGTGCCGGTCGGCCTGTGGATCGGCGCCGCCGCGCTGGTGCTGCTGTTCGGCGCGGTGTCCCGGCGCCTGCTGACCAGCGGTGTCGGCACCGCCCGCCTGGTCGGCGGGGCGCTCGGCCGGGGTGCGGTCGTCGCCGTGGTGCAGGCGGTGCTGGTCGTCGTGCTGGTCGCCGCGACCCTCGGCCTCGACGGGGCCGCCCTGCCGCTGCTCCTCCTGGTCGCGCTGGTCGCGGGCGTCGCGTTCCTCGCGATCCACCAGCTGCTGCAGACCGCGTTCGGCAGGGCCGGCACGGTGCTGTCGATCGTGCTGCTCGGCGTGCAGCTGGTCGCCGTGGGCGGCATCTACCCGATCACGCTGGTGGCGGCGCCGTTCCAGGCGCTCAGCCCGCTGCTG
>JAKONM010000344.1 GCA_022701925.1 Microbacteriaceae bacterium | reverse complement strand
GCCCCTGTCTAGCGGCAGGCGCGTTTCGGGAGGGTGTCGTCCTGCCGTGGATCCCCCGTGCGCCGCCGACCGACACGGCCGAGCACTGCAGCAGGGCAGGAGCCGCGTGCTGACGCCCGCGACCCGTCATGCGGGCGGGAGCGCGGTCAGCCGGCGATCGCGTCCAGCTCGCGCACCGCGTCGGCGTCGAGGTGCAGGTCGGCGGCGGCGGCGTTCTCGCGCAGGTGCGCGACGGAGGAGGTGCCGGGGATCAGCAGCACGTTCGGCGCGTGCTGCAGCAGCCACGCCGCGGCGACGGCGGCGGTCGAGGCCCCCAGCCGGTCGGCGACCGACTGCAGCGCATCGGACTGCAGCGGCGAGAAGCCGCCGAGCGGGAAGTACGGCACGTAGGCGATCTCGTCGTCCGCCAGCTGCGCCAGCAGGTCCTCGTCCTTCCGGTTCGCCACGTTGTAGAAGTTCTGCACGCACACGACCTGCGCGATGGTGCGCGCCTCCGCGATCTGCTGCGCGTCGACCGTGCTGACGCCGAGGTGCCGGATCAGCCCCTGCTCGCGCAGCTCGGCCAGCGCCTCGAACCGCTCGGCGATCGAGCCCGGCCGCGGCGTGAAGCCGTCCGCACGGCTGCGGTTCCGCAGGTTCACCACGTCCAGCGACTCGACGCCCAGCCGCCGCAGGTTGTCGTGCACCTGCTCGACCAGCTGCTCGGGGGCGTCCGCGGGCACCCACGCGCCCTTCTCGTCCCGCACGTTCCCGACCTTCGTGACGACCACGAGGTCGTCCGGGTACGGCGACAGCGCCTCGCGGATCAGCTCGTTCACGACGTGCGGGCCGTAGAAGTCGGCGGTGTCGATGTGGCGCACCCCCAGCTCGACGGCGGTGCGCAGCACGGCCAGCGCCTCGTCGCGGTCCTTCGGCGGCCCGAAGACGCCCTTGCCGGCCAGCTGCATGGCCCCGAAGCCGAGTCGGGGCACCTCCCGGTCGCCGAGCCGATGCGTGCCGCCGAGCGCGTTGGTCATGCGGCCAGCGTGCTCCACCCCGGGTGGGAGGAGGCTCAGCCCACCGAGGCGTTGAAGGCGAGTCCCAGCAGATAGGTCACGCCTGCGGCGCCGAAGCCGATCGCCAGCTGGCGCAGCGCCCGCTTCACCATCGACGCGCCGGACAGCAGGCCCACCACCGCGCCGGAGAGCAGCAGGGCGATGCCCACCAGCACCGAGGCGATCACCACGGGCAGCAGCCCCGTCAGGCCGAACAGGTAGGGCACGATCGGCACCAGCGCGCCGGAGGCGAAGAACAGGAAGCTCGAGAAGGCGACCCCGATCGGCGTCCCCACGGCCTCGACGTCCACGTCGTCCGCCGGCAGCGCCGGTCGGTCGCGCTCGGCGAGCACCTGCGTGGCGGCCCGGGCGGCGTCCGCCTCGTCCATGCCCCGGGCGCGGAAGACCAGCGCGACCTCGTTCTCGTCCAGGTCGATGCGGGTCAGCGCGGGCCCGGAGGCCGCCGACGGCGTGGAGGCGGCCAGCAGCTCGCGCTGCGACGAGACGCTGACGTACTCGCCGGCCCCCATCGACAGCGCGCCCGCCAGCAGCCCGGCGACACCCGTGAACAGCACCACGGAGGGGGCGGCCCCGGCGGCGCCGACGCCCAGCACCAGTGCCAGGTTGCTGACGAGCCCGTCGTTCGCGCCGAAGACCGCGGCGCGGAAGGTGCCGGAGATGCGGCTGCGGCCGCGCATCGCGAGCGACCGCACGACCTCCTCGTGGATGCGCTCGTCCGCGGCCATCTGCGCCGTGGCGTCGACGTCCGACTCGTAGGGCGAGCGCGCCTCGGCCCGCTGCAGCAGCGCCAGCACGAAGACGGAGCCGAAGCGGCGGGCCAGCAGCCCCAGCACGCGGGTGCGGGCGCCGACGCGGGTGGGCCGCTCCGCCTCCGGGCCCAGCAGCGCGACCCAGTGCTGCTCGTGCCGCCGCTCGGCCTCGGCCAGCTCGAGCAGGATGTCGCGGTCGGGGCCGGAGCGCCGGGAGGCGAGGTCGCGGTAGACGGCCGCCTCCGCCCGCTCGTCGGCCAGGTAGCCCCGCCAGCGGCGCACCTGCTCGCGGCTGGGGCTGCGGGTCGCGGTCACTCGGTCAAGTCTTCCGCACGGCCGACCAGCGAGGCGACCGGCACGGGCAGCCCGATGCGGAAGAAGCGTCTCGGGTTCTGCAGCTCCGCGGGCACCGGCAGGGCCCGTCGGGCGACCGCGAGGCCGCTGAACTCGGCCGCGACGGCCGTGTGGTCCACCCCGTCGAGGGTCGCCGGCGCTGCGGGGCCGGTCACCTCGGCCAGGTGCACGTGCGCCGGGTCGTCGTCGGCGGCCACCCCGATCACGCTGCCGACGACCGGCTCGTCCTCCAGGGCCCGCAGCTGCGCGCGCCAGGCCGGCGTCACCGCCCCGCGCGGCCCGGCGTTCGGCAGGCCGACCAGCCCCACGCCGTGCCAGGGCTCCAGGGAGCGCAGCCGCAGCACCCACAGCTCGTGCGCCTGCTCGGCCTCGGGCGACCCGACCCCCTCGGGCCACACGTACTCCAGGCCCTGCGGGGTGCCCGGGAAGCGCGGCAGGTAGAACTCCGGGTCCTTCGCGATCAGCTTGGAGCGGTGGCTCTCGTGCACCGCGAAGTCCCCCAGCCAGGGCGGCATGAGCCCCGCCACGGCCAGCTGCTGCTGGTCGCGCCCGGCGACCTCCGGCGCGAACTCCAGCAGCTGCTCGTGCACCGCGTCGGCGAAGCCCCTGGCGCGCCACTCGTCGGTCGTGGCGAGTCCGTAGGCGGTCAGCGCCGGCAGGTGCCCGCGCCACATGCTCACCGCGGGGTGCCGCTGCCAGCCGTAGGTCGGCAGCACCAGCGCGCGCAGGATCTGCAGCGTCTCCACCCGCTGCTTGCCGAGGCGGGCGGTGTCGAGCGCCCGTGCGCTCTCGACGAAGGAGTCGGACGGCAGGAAGGTCTGCATGGGGCGCAGACCCTACGCGCGGCCTCCGACCGCGAGCGGGATCAGCTGCCCTCGGACCTGCCGGCCCGCCAGTAGCCCATGAAGGCCACGGAGCGGCGGTCGACGCCCAGGTCGGCGACGAGGGTGCGACGCATGGCCTTGATCATCCCGGCCTCGCCCGCCAGCCAGGCGTAGAAGGCGGCGTCGGGACGGGCCTCGGCCGGCACCTCCCACAGCATGCCGCCCTCCGCGTCCAGGTCGACGTCCTCCGGCTCCGGTGCGCGGTGCGGGGTCAGCAGGCGCTCGGCGGCGCGCCGCACGGCGGGGTGCAGCAGCGTGCCGCTGGCGGCGCCCGCCCGGTCCAGCACCTCGGTGCGCACGCCGGGGTGCTGCGGCAGCAGGGCGCCGTCGCTGGCGTTCGGCACCTCCACCAGCGCCGCGCCGGTCACGTCGTGCGGCAGCTGGGCCAGGATGCGGCCGATGGCGGGCAGGGCCGTCTCGTCGCCGGCGATCAGCACCGTGCGGGCGGCGGGCGGCAGGCGGAAGTCGATGCCGCCGGACTCCCCGCAGCAGCCGGTGTTCGGACCGAGCAGCACGACCTCGTCGCCCTCCCGGCAGCCCGCGGCGAAGCGCCCGGCCGGCCCGCAGGGCTCGTGCAGCACCAGGTCGACGTCGACCTCGCGGCGCTCCGGCCGCACGGCCCGGGTCGTGTAGGTGCGCACCACGGGACGCGTCTCGTCCGGCAGGTCCCGCCAGCGGGCGTACCAGTCGGTGCACATCGGCATCGCGTCCAGCGAGCCCTCGCCGGTCGGCAGGATCAGCTTGATCCGCTGGTCCAGGCCGGGGTCCGCGAACCGGTCCAGGGTCGGCCCCGCGAACGTGATCCGCATGAAGCCGTCGGAGATGCGCCGCCGCCGCGCCACCCGCACCCGGTGCAGCAGGAAGGGGCCGGACGGGTCCTGCGGTCCCGGGCGGACCGGGGCGGCGAGCGTCATGAAGGTGAGGCTACCCTTACCCGGCCTGCGAGGACAGCGGCGGAGGAGGATCCGGCGGCCGGGTCACCCGCCGATGCGCTTGCGCAGCAGGTCGATGCGCTTCTGCAGCTGCTCCGGGTCGGCCTGCGCGACCGCGGGGCCGCCGCAGGTGCGCCGCAGCTCGGAGTGGATGGCGCCGTGGGGCGCGTTCGTGCGGTGCGACCACAGCCCGACCAGGTCGTTCAGCAGCTGCCGCTGCTCCTTGATGCGGCGGTGCAGCGGGATGTCGGCGGGCACGGCGGGCGCGGCGGCCGGCGCGGAGGGCATCCCGGTCTTCTTCGCCCGCCGCTGCTGGGTGGCCTGCCGGTGCTTCAGCAGGTCGCGCACCTGGTCGGGCTCGAGCAGCCCGGGCAGGCCCAGGAAGTCCAGCTCCTCCTCGCTGCCCACCTCGGCCTCGAACCCGAACTCGCCGCCGTCGTAGAGCACGCGGTCGAAGTTCGCGTCGCTGGCGAGGGCCTGGAACGAGCCGTCGTTCAGCAGGGCCTCGGAGGCCTTGTCCTGCCGGTTCGCCGCGTTCAGCGCGTCCTCGTCCAGGCCGGGGTGCTCGTCCTCCCCGCGCTCGGTGCGGTCCAGCGCGTGGTCGCGCTCCAGCTCCAGCTGCTCCGCCAGCTTCAGCAGGATCGGGACGTTCGGCAGGAACACGCTGGCGCTCTCGCCGCGCTTCCTGGCGCGGACGAAGCGGCCGATCGCCTGGGCGAAGAACAGCGGGGTGGACGAGTTGGTGGCGTAGACGCCGACCGACAGGCGCGGCACGTCCACGCCCTCCGACACCATCCGCACCGCGACCAGCCACCGGCTGGTGCCCGCGGAGAAGTCGGCGATGCGGTCGCTCGACTCCTTCTCGTCGGAGAGCACGATGGTGGCGGGCTCCCCCGTCAGCGCCTTCAGCCGCTCCGCGTACGCGCGGGCCTGCGTCTTGTCCGTCGCGATGACCAGGCCGCCCGCGTCGGGCACGTGCCGGCGCACCTCGGTCAGCCGCTGGTCGGCCGCCTTCAGCACGGCGGGGATCCAGTCGCCGTCCGCGGCGAGCGCCGTGCGCCACGCCTGCGCGGTGATGTCCTTGGTGGTCGCCTCGCCCAGACGGGCGCTCATCTCCTCGCCCGCGCTGGTGCGCCAGTGCATCGCGCCGCTGTAGACCATGAAGAGCACCGGGCGGACGACCCCGTCCTCCAGCGCGCGGCGGTACCCGTAGGCGTAGTCGGTGATGGAGGTGCGGATGCCGGCGGAGTCGGGCGCGTACTCGACGAACGGGATGGCGGCGGTGTCGCTGCGGAACGGGGTGCCGGAGAGCGAGAGCCGCCGGGTCGCGCCGCCGAAGGCCTCCCGCATCGCGTCGCCCCACGACAGCGCGTCGCCGCCGTGGTGCACCTCGTCCAGGATCACCAGGGTGCGGGC
>JAKONM010000342.1 GCA_022701925.1 Microbacteriaceae bacterium | reverse complement strand
GGAGGTGATCACCACCGTCGTGACGTCGGTCACCGCGATGTGGCGGGCCGTGCCGGCCTGGATCCCCATCGCGACCGCGAGCAGCGCGGTGACCGGGTAGCCCAGGGCGACGGGCGCGGGCGTCTCGGTGATGAACGCGGTGGGGACCAGGGCGACGAGCAGCAGCACGGCCACCACCGCCAGCGCCCACGTGTCCCGGCGGTGCCACCCCTTGGGCACGCCCTTCAGCATCCGGCCCGCGACGGCGGCGCCGAGCAGGAAGCCGACGAGGGCGATGATCGGGCCCACGATCGGCAGGTCGTCCTGCCCCGTCACGCCCATGGCCAGGATCACGACGTTGCCGGTCATGTTCGCGGTGAAGACCTTGTCCAGCCCCAGGTAGCCGATCGCGTCGACCACCCCGGTGGAGAAGGTGAGCGCCAGCATCAGGGTCAGGTGCAGGCGGTCCTGGTCGCGGAGCATGGCCCGCATCCTGGCGGGCGCGCGTTTCCACGGCGTGACGGCCCGCCGCCCGGTGCGACGCGGCGCGGATCAGTCGTGCCGGTCGGCCTCGAGGCCCTCGATCATGCGCGCCTTCACGTTCACGGCGAAGTGGTGCTCCGCCGCGCCCTCGGCGAGCACGAGGTCGCGCACCGCCTCGCCGACGGCCCGCAGCGTCTGCGGCGCCGGCGTCGCAGCGTCCGCGGCGATGTGCACCGTGAAGGTGGTGAAGCCCTCGGAGCGCGCGACGTCGACCAGCACGTCGGGCTCGCGCAGCGCGAGGGCGACCGCCAGCGCGTCGGCGGCGGCGGCCACCGCCGGCTTGGCGGCGAAGACCGCTGAGACCCCGGCGGTGCGGCGGGCGACCTCCGTCAGGCGTTGCGACAGCCCGGTGTCGTCGGTCATGCGTCGCCCTCCGTCGGCGGCAGCACGTCATCGACGTGCACGTCGATCGCCTCGATCGTCAGCTCGGTGTGCTCCGCCAGCGCAGCCGCGATGCGCTGCCGCAGCCGGTCCGCCATGGCGGCCAGCGGCTCGCCGAACGTCAGCGAGCAGCTCACCACGACCCGCACGGGCGCGCCCGGCACCGCGACGTCGCCCTCGAGCGCGCAGCGGCCGACGAGCGCGCCGGGCATCGTGTCGCCGGCGCGCCGGATCAGGCCGCGGACGGCCGCCTCCGTCAGCGCCAGCCGCAGGGCACCGTCGGGGTGGCTGATCGGCACGTCGCGGCCCGACCGGATCTCCGACTTGATGATGTCCAGCAGGCCGCTGATCCAGCCCTCGTCGCGTCCGGGGTCGCGGTCGGCCTGCTGCTGCAGGGAGGAGGCGGACAGCTGCGACAGCCGGCGCATGCCGTCGAGCGCCAGCCGGCACGCGGCGGACCGCTCGATCGACGGCTCGTAGGGCGTGCGACCACGGTCCAGGTAGTCGGCCAGCTCCTCCATCGTGTGGCCGTCGAGGTCGTCCTCGGGCACGGCGTGCTCGTCGGTCATCGCCATGCCTCCATCTCCTGGAGCAGGGTGCGCCGGGCGCGCACGAGCAGGCCGCGCACGGTCGACACGGGCAGGTCGAGCGCGTCCGCGATCTCCTGGTAGCTGTAGTCGCCGGTCTCCCGCAGCAGCCAACACCTGCGCTGGTCGCCGGGCAAGCGGTCCAGCGCCGACCACATGGCGTCCAGCTGCAGGCGGGTCTCGACGATGCGCTCCGGGGAGCGGACTGCGGAGGCGGGCGGGTCCCAGTCGTCGATGTCGTCGTGGTCGCGGCGCACCCGGAGGCGGTCGATCGCCTTGTTGCTGACGATGCGCATCAGCCAGCTGCGCACGTGGGCGGGACTGTCGAGGTCGCCCAGCTTGCGCCATCCCGTGAGGAAGGCGTCCTGCACGACGTCGTCGGACTCGCTCTCGGAGCCCATCAGCTTGGCCGCGTAGACGCGCATCAGCGGACCGTGCCGTCGGGCCAGGCGTTCGAACGCCTGCACGTCGCCGTCCATGGCGCGGGAGGCCAGGGTGGCGTCCGCGGCCTCGAGCAGCGGGTCGACGTCGTCGGTCATCGCCTCTCTCCGGTCGCGGTGCGGGGGCGTGTCCGCTGGGTGCCGCCTGAATTCCTAGCAGCGGCGCCCTGGACGCCGCCCGGGCTGTCGCTCATCGTGCGCACCGGCCGCGCGAGTCTTGAGAACCCCTGAACGCGGTGTGACGAACGCGCCCCAGGGCTCGTCTTGATCCATGGCGGGTCGTGGACCCGTCACCGAGCCCCGCGTCGCGGGCCGGCGAGATCGATCGGCCGCACGGCCAGCAGGAGACAGCGCACGATGAGCACCGCCCGTCCGGTCAGCCGTTCCACGGCCGAGCAGCGAGCCCAGGCTGCCCAGACCTTCCCCGTCACGTCCCGGCTGCTGGCCGAGGTGTTCGGCACCTTCCTGCTGGTGTTCGGCGGCGTCGGCACCGCGCTCTTCGCCTCCGCCTTCCCCACCGAGGCGAACGCCGTCGGCGTCGGGTTCCTGGGCGTCGCCCTGGCCTTCGGCCTCACCGTGACCGCGGGCGTCTACGCCGTCGGCCACATCTCGGGCGGGCACTTCAACCCGGCCGTCACCGTGGGGCTCGCCTTCGCCGGCCGCACCGACTGGAAGCACGTGCCCGGCTACGTGATCGCGCAGCTGGTGGGTGGCGTGCTCGCCTCGAGCGCCCTGGCCCTGATCGCGGCGAACGGCCCGGCGGGCTACCTGGCCGGCGCGCAGGACTCCGGCTTCGCCTCCAACGGCTTCGGCGCGGCGTCGCCCGGCGGCTTCGGCCTGGTCGCCGTGCTGGTCGCCGAGATCGTGCTGACCGCCGTGTTCGTGACGGTGATCCTCTCCGCCACCGCCCGACCCGAGTACAAGGGCGTCGCGCCGCTGGCGATCGGCCTCACGCTGACCCTGATCCACCTGATCTCGATCCCGATCAGCAACACCTCGGTGAACCCGGCCCGCTCCCTGGCCACGGCCCTGTACGGCGGGCCGACCGCGATCTCGCAGGTCTGGGTCTTCTTCGTCGCCCCGATCGCGGGTGCGATCATCGCCGGCGTGCTGCACCGGGTGCTCTCCCGCGCCTCCGCGCTGCGGTGACCGACGTGCCCGCCCGCCCCTCTTCCGACCCTCAGGAGGTCACCATGAGCAAGTCAGACGCCACCACCACCGCCGCTCCCGCGACCACCGCCCCGCACGAGTCGCCGGTGGACCGCCGCTACCGCCTCGCCCGCATGGTCGGCGACGCCGCGCGCGGCGTCGCCGGGGTGCACGAGCTGGGCCGCAGGGCGACGCCGCCGGTCGTCGAGGACGCCGCCGCCGGTGCCGCGGCCGCCGCGGCGGACGTGCGGTCCGGGGTGCGCGACGCCGCCGACTCGGCCTCGACCGCGGCCAGGAACGCCGCGGACAGCGCGGCCTCGACCGCGCGGGACGCCGCCGGCCGCGCCTCGGCCGTCGCGAAGGACGCGGTCGACACCGCCGCCTCCTCCGCCGCGGACGCCGCGGGCGCCGCCTCCCGCGCGGCGCACTCGGCCGCGGACGCCGCGGCGGAGTCGACCTCCCGCTCGCGCGCCGCCGCCTCCGACGCGGCCGACTCCGCCGTCGCCGCCGCGGACTCCGCCGTGTCCGCGGCCCGGTCGGCCGCCGGTGCCGTGCGGGAGACGACGGCCGACGCCGTCGAGTCCGCCGCGGACGCCGCGCGTCCCGCGGCCCGGAAGGCGCAGGACGCCGCG
>JAKONM010000340.1 GCA_022701925.1 Microbacteriaceae bacterium | reverse complement strand
GCCCGCACGAGGCCGTCGCCGCGTTCCGTCCCTCCGCCCGCGACGCGGTGGTGCTGCTGAGCCACGACGAGGACCTGGACGCGCTGGCGCTGGCCGCCGCCCTGGAGTCGGACGCCGGCTACGTGGGGGCGCAGGGGTCGCGCGCCACCACCGAGCGCCGGGTGCGACGGCTGCGCGACCTGGGCGTCGGGGCGGACTGGCTGGACCGGCTGCACGCGCCGATCGGGCTGGACCTCGGATCCCGGACGCCCGCGGAGACGGCGGTGTCGATCCTCGCCGAGCTGCTCGCCGTCACCCGGGGTGCTCCGGCGGCCCCGCTGCGGTCCGGCGCGGGCCCGATCCACCATCGGGCGACCGCGCCGGCGGACGCCTGACCGGTTCCGCCGCCCCGCTCGGGCGGTGCGAGGATCGGCGGGCGCGCCGCCGACGGCGCGCGGGCGAGGGGTCGGCATGACGGTCGTGGACGCGGCGACGCCGCTGGTGCAGCACTGGATCGGCGGCGCGGAGACGCCCGGCACGGGCGGCCGCACCGGCGACGTGCACGACCCGGCGCTCGGCGCGGTGACGAAGCGGGTGGCGTTCGCGGAGCAGGCCGACGTCGACACGGCCGTGGCGAGCGCGAAGGCCGCGTTCAGGGGATGGCGCGAGCGCTCGCTGGCGCAGCGGCAGACCGTGCTGTTCCGGTTCCGCGAGCTGCTGGCGGCCCGCACGGGCGAGCTGGCCGAGATCCTCACCTCGGAGCACGGCAAGGTGCTGGCCGACGCGGAGGGCGAGATCGCGCGCGGCCTCGAGGTCGTGGAGTTCGCCACGGGCCTGGCCCACCTGCTGAAGGGGGAGCACAGCGCGCAGGTGTCGACCGGGGTCGACGTGCACTCCGTGCGGCAGCCGCTCGGCGTCGTGGCCGTGGTGTCGCCCTTCAACTTCCCCGCGATGGTGCCGATGTGGTTCTTCCCCATCGCGATCGCGGCCGGCAACGCCGTGATCCTGAAGCCCAGCGAGAAGGACCCGTCGTCCGCGATGTGGCTGGCGCGGCTGCTGCAGGAGGCGGGGCTGCCCGACGGCGTGCTCACGGTGCTGCACGGCGACCGGGTGGCCGTGGAGGCGCTGGTCGCGCACGAGGACGTCGCCGCGGTCTCGTTCGTGGGCTCCACGCCCGCGGCGCGCGCGGTGGCGGAGGGCGCCGTGCGGCACGGCAAGCGGGTGCAGGCGCTGGGCGGGGCGAAGAACCACATGCTGGTCCTGCCGGACGCCGACCTCGAGCTGGTGGCCGACTCCGCCGTGAACGCCGGCTTCGGGTCGGCGGGCGAGCGCTGCATGGCGATCTCGGTCGTCGTGGTGGTGGACGCCCCGCGGGCGGAGGGCGGGTCCGTCGGCGACGCCGTCGTGGCGGGCGTGCGCGACCGCATGCGGGGGCTGCGCGTCGGCGACGGCCGCCGGTCGTGCGACATGGGTCCGCTGGTGACGCGCGAGCACCGCGACCGCGTCGCCTCCTACATCGACGTCGCGGCGGCGGACGGCGCCGAGGTGGTCGTCGACGGCCGCGACGTGCAGCCCGACGGCGACCCGCAGGGGTTCTGGCTGGGCCCGACCCTGCTCGACCGGGTGCCGACCTCCTCACGGGTCTACACCGAGGAGGTCTTCGGGCCGGTGCTGTCCGTGGTGCGCGTGGCCTCGTACGAGGAGGGCGTCGCCCTGATCAACGCGGGCGCCTTCGGCAACGGCACGGCCGTCTTCACGAACGACGGCGGCGCCGCCCGCCGCTTCGAGCGCGACGTGGAGGTGGGCATGGTCGGGGTGAACGTGCCGATCCCGGTGCCGGTGGCCGCGTACTCCTTCGGCGGCTGGCGGCAGAGCCTGTTCGGGGACCTGAAGGCCTACGGCGAGGACGGGGTGCGCCTCTGCACGCGGCAGAAGGCCGTGACCACCCGGTGGGTGGACCCCTCGCACCGCGGCATCGACCTGGGGTTCCCCCGCGTCTGACCGCAGGCGGCGCCCGCCGCCCGCGCGGTGCGGACCAATAGCCTGACCGCGTGCGGCCGACGGTGAAGGACGTGGCGGCGCTCGCCGAGGTCTCGCCGAAGACCGTCTCCAACGTGATGAACGGCGTGATCCCCGTCGCGCCCGCGACCCGGGAGCGGGTCGAGCGGGCGATCGAGCGCCTCGGCTACGTGCCCAACCTCTCGGCCCGCGGGCTGCGGTCGGGCCGCACCGGGATCGTGGCGCTGGTGGTGCCCGAGCTGCGCACCCCGTTCGCGGCCGAGCTGACGCACGAGTTCGTCGAGCTGGCGCACGCCCGCGGCCTCGCGGTGCAGATCGAGCAGTCGTGGGGCGATCCGGACCGCACCAGCGAGCTGGTGTCGGCGGCCCGCCGCCAGCTGGTCGACGGCGTCGTGATCAACCCGATCACGCAGGAGGAGAGCGCGCTGCTGCTGCCGGCGCAGCCGCTCGACGTGCCCCTGGTCGCGATCGGGGAGGTCGCCCAGCAGGACGTGGACCGGGTGTGCGTCGACAGCGTGGACGCAGCACGACGGATGACCGCGCTGCTGCTCGAGCTGGGGCACCGCCGCATCGCCCTGGTCGGCGCACCCGGCGGGGGCAGCGACACCGACACGGGGCGGCTGCGCCGGGACGGCTACCGGCGGGCGCTCGCCGACGCGGGCCTGCCGGTCGACACCGCGCTCGAGCGGCCCTGCGCCTCCTGGACCCCCCGCGGCGGCGCGGAGGCCGTGCGGCGGCTGCTGGACGAGGGGGTGGCCGTGGACGCCGTCTTCTGCTGCACCGACTCCCTGGCGATCGGAGCCCTGTCCGCCCTGTGGGCCGCCGGGGTGCGCGTGCCGCAGGACGTCGGCGTGGCCGGGTTCGACGACATCGCGGACTCCGAGTTCGCCTCCCCGCCGCTCACGACCGTGCACTTCGACCGTCGCGCGTACGCGGAGGCGGCGCTGGACCGGCTGCTCGTCCGCATCGCCGGCGGCGACGAGCCCCCGCAGCGCATCGTCATCCCCTCCCGGATCGTGCAGCGGTCCAGCGTGCTCGACCGCCGCTGAGGTCGCGGACTCCCACCGCGCGCACCCCTTCCGCCCCGCTGTCGCCCAGGAGGATCGGCTCAACTCCTGAGATGCGAGCACTCACCTGGCAGGGCACGGAGCACGTCGAGGTCGTCGACGTGCCGGACCCGAAGATCCTGAAGCCCACCGACGCGATCATCCGGGTCACCTCCGCCGCGATCTGCGGCAGCGACCTGCACCTCTACGACGTC
>JAKONM010000335.1 GCA_022701925.1 Microbacteriaceae bacterium | reverse complement strand
CTCCCACGGGTCGCCCCCGGCCTCCAGCGCCTGCCGCACCGCGGCAGCCACCGCCTCGTCGTCGTCGAGCAGCCCTGCCAGCCGGCCCCAGTCCCCCGCGTCGCTCACCGCTCGCTGATCGCCGCCGCAACCCGGACGTGCGCCGGGTCCGCCCTCCGGCCGCGCTGATCGGTAGCCTGGAGCGACGCGGATCGACCGGTCCGCGTCCCGCCCGCTGCGCCGCCGCGTCGCCTCGTCCTCCGGAGTCAGGTGTCCACGGATCCGTACGCGTCGCGTCCGCAGACCGAGGCGACCGAGTACCTCTCCATCGACGACGTCGTGCAGATCGTCGAGATGTTCAGCGAGTCCCCGCTGCGAGAGGCCGTGCGGGATCTGGGGCTGCTGATCGGCGCCGTCGAGCGGCCCTCGCTGAAGTACCGCGGGATGGACGTCTACACGCCGCTGGCGATGAAGGCGGCGGCGTTCATGGAGAGCCTCGCCCGCAGCAACGCCCTCTTCGACGGCAACAAGCGGCTCGCCTGGCTGGCGACGAACGTCTTCCTCGAGCTGAACGGCAGGACCGTGCACTTCAGCGACAACGAGATCTTCTCGCTGCTGCGGGAGGTGCAGCAGGGCTACCTGGCCACCAACGAGCTGGCGCACCGGCTCCACACCCGCATCGGACCGGCGCAGGCCTGACCTGCGGTCGTACGACCACCGGTCCGGCGCAGGCCGGACCCGGTATCAGCGGACCACGCGGCGGTAGACCGAACGCAGCGCACGCTGCGCCCGCTTCTGCAGGCGCCTCGCGCGGCCCTTCCAGACGGCCGAGACGGGGGCGGGCGCGCTGGGCGCGTGTCGCAGGATCGTCAGGGTCTCGCCGTGCACCCGCACCGAGCGGCGTCCCAGGTAGGCCCCGTCGCCCACGGCGAAGGTGAGCTCGTAGGTGCCGTTCGGCACCGGCTCCGCGGCGGCGGTCTCGAGGCGGGCTCCCTGCGACGCCGTGGTGTGCAGCACGCCGGGCAGCACGTGCTCCTCCCCCGCCGCGCCCTCGTCCGGCACGAGCCGCATGGCCGCGGGCACCTCAGCCTCGGCCGATACGGCGATGCGGGGCAGCGGCAGCGAGAGCCCGCCGTGCAGCGTGCCCTGGACATGGCCGGTGCCCGGACCGCCGTCGGCGATCGGGTTGCGCAGCCGGCCGGCGAGGTCGAGGGAGAGCGTGCCGCTGATCGCCTTGTACACCACCGCGGGCATCTCACCGACGACCGCCGGCTGGGCAGGCCCGTCGTAGGCGACGGCGCAGCCGCGGCTCGCGCTGGCCCAGTGCACCTGCGCGACGAGGTCGTGGACGCTCGCGGCGAGCGGAGCGCCGAGCGCCGCGGCCGAGGGGTCGATGACCGCGTGAGCCGTCAGCTTCGGGGCGACCCGGCCGTCCTCGAACTGCTCCCAGCGCGCGGCACCGATCGTCGGCGCCTGCCAGGTGACGTGCGCGAAGCGGTCCCGGACGCCGAGGTCCACCCGGTACTCGGCCAGGGTGTCGGAGAAGTCGGTGACGTCCTCCGGCAGCGCCGCCAGCAGCCGCGGCGGCAGGTCGCGCACCACGCGGCCGCCCGTGCGGCGCAGCGCGACGCGCTTGCCCGCCTTGTCCGTCCAGCGGGCGTCGAGCTCCAGGTGCAGCACGCCCGACTCCCAGTGCGCGGACCGCGCGGTCACCTTGGCGGCCGTGTTCGCGTCTGCGCTCCACAGGTCCGCCAGCAGGTCGGGGCGCTCGGCCCGCAGCAGGATCGCGCGGGCCCGAGGCTGCTTGCCCAGGCCGTCGTCCCACTCCTCGGGGATGTAGCGCCGCTGGATCGCCAGCGCCCGGGCCATCGCCAGCTCGCTCTCCGCGGCCGAGGACCCCCGCAGGTTGCGACTGAGACGGGTGAGCACGCGCCCCTTGTACTGGTGCAGCAGCGCGGCCTTGCGGGCCTCCGCGCGGCGCTCGCCGTCGAGGGTCTCGTCGATGAAGGCGAACAGCTCGTCCAGGCGGTCCCAGAACTCGGCTCTCCGCGGGCCGTAGGTCTTGGAGTTGTTGCTGCTGCTCGACCACCAGAGGTAGGCGGGGGTGTCCGCGAGCACCGCGACGCGCTCCGCGTGCCGCCACGCCTCGACGTTGACGTAGATGTCCTCCCACAGCTGACGGCGCCCCTCGGGGAAGCGGATGCCGTGCTGGTTCAGGAACTCCCGCCGGTAGAGCTTGTGCGGGACCATCGGCAGCAGCCGGTCGATGCCGCCGTCGACCAGGGCGTTCGGCACGTTGCCGTCCTCGAGCGCGGGCATGCACCACCAGGCGTCGGAGTTCTTCGACTCCTTGGGGCTCAGGATGTCCGCGCGGGTCTCGGCCGCGTACTCGGCCATGCGGCGCAGGGCGTCCGGGTAGAGCGAGTCGTCGTGGTCCATGTACAGCACCCACTCGCCGCGGGCCAGCTGCGTGGCGAGGTTGCGGGGCCGGCTGGGCCAGCCGGAGTTCTCGATCCGCTCGACCCGCATGTTCGGCCGGGTCGCGGCGAGCGCCGAGAGGCGCTCGTAGGTGTCGTCGGGCGATCCGTCGTCCACGACCACGGTCTCGAACTCGTCCTGCGGCAGCGTCTGCGCATCCAGGGAGCGGATGACGCGGTCGAACCCCTCGCCGGGACGGTAGGCCGCGATGACGACCGTGATGCGCGGCTCAGCCAACGGCGACTCCTCTGGGACTGCGGGTCCTCGGACCCGGCGACCCGTCACGCTACCGGGGAGGTGCGGGGTTCCGGCCCCGCACCTCCCCGGTACCGCCGGGTGCCTCAGCCCGTGATGCCGATCGTGATCGGCGCCGAGATGCTGGGAACCCCGCCGTCGGTCAGCGCGAACAGCATGTAGCGGCCGGGCAGCACGACGCCGTTGTCCGCCGGGATGGCGAGCGTGACGGCGCCGCCGGCGCGAGAGCGCTCGACCAGGGGCACGCGCCGCTGGTCGGTGTCCACGGAGTGCGTCGACGACCCTGCGCGGATGAGGACGAAGCGGGAGGCACCGGCCGCCTGGACGGTGATGTCCTGACCGGGCGCGGCCGAGGCCGGCACGTTCGAGACGGTCGGGCGGACCGCCGGGGACCCGTCCGCCTGGAACAGGTAGGGCGGCGAGAAGACCTGCCCGGTCGGGTGGTTGGCCGAGCAGCCCGCGCCGCAGAGCCCGCCGCCACCGGAGAAGACGGTGCCGTCGGGCAGCAGGGTGGCGACCGAGTGGTAGTTCCTCGGCTCGGCGGCGTCGGCCATCTCGCTCCAGGTGCCGGTGGTCGGGTTCCACAGCTCGGGGGTGAGCACGGAGCCGGCGTCGCTGAACGGCACGGGGTGCGCCATGCCGCCCATCGTCAGGACGCTGCCGTCCGGCAGCACGACGCTGTTCGCGTAGCTCCGCGGGTGCATCAGAGAACCCGTCGTCGTGACGGAAACGGGCGCGCCGTACCCCTTCGAGAGATCGAGGACGTCAGCAGTCCCGGTGGCGTCGACGTCCTGGTAGGACGACGCTCCGCCGACCGTCAGCACCTTGTTCACGTCGAAGAGCACGGCGTTGCCGTTCATCTGATCGCCGGCGTCGGCTCGGAGCCCGTCGGGGACGACCGCGCCGTCCCCGCTCGTCGAGATCCAGTTCATCTGCTTCGAAGGCCCGGCCTGCAGCACGGTGCCCTGCGAGGAGGCGATGAGCCAGGCATGGTTGTCCGAGCGGAAAATCCCACCCGCGTCCCCCGTGAGCATCGCATCGGTCGAGATGCCCGGCAGGGTGCGCCACTCACCTCCGGGCGTGTAGACCTCGCCGACCTTCCCACCAAGCGGTCCAGACCAGGATCCGCCGACGGTGAGCGCCCTGCCGTCCGAGAGTGTCGTCTGGCTGTTGTAGCCCCGGCCGATGTTCATCCGCGGGCCGGCGCTCCACCGGTCCGTCGCCGGGTCGTAGATGCTCGTCGCGGTGTTGCTGATCCCGCCGGACACCAGGACCCGCCCGTCGGCCAGCAGTGATATGCCGGGGCAGAACATGTCGTGACCGGTGTTGCTGACCCGCGTGGCGGACACTGCGCCGGTGGTCAGGTTCAGGACCGCCGTCTGCGTCGCGCCCGCGTCCACGGTGCCGTCGAAGCTCATGTCCCCCTCCGCCGCCCAGACGACGAGGCGGTTGCCGGGGATCGCCGCCGCGGCGACCGGCACCAGGGGGAAGGCGATCGTCGGCCCCCAGCGGCCGCTCACCGCCGCGGTCGACGGCTGACCTGCGGGAGTCGCCGGCGCCGCGCTCGGCGCGGGCGATGCAGGAGCGGCGCCGGTCGCCCCCGGCTCCGGCGTCTGCGCGGGGGGCTGCTGGGAGGTCGAGGCGGCCTGCGCGCCGGTGAGGGCGATGGTCGCGGCCGTGACGCTCTTCTGCCGTGCCGGCGAGGCCGAGCGGATCGTGATCTTGACCGCGCGGATCTTGCGCGGCGTCCAGCCCACCTGCTTGGTCGCGCTGTCGCGCTGCCAGCGCCCCGTGGCGACGACGCCGCCGAAGCGGCGACCGTCGGTCGAGACGCGGACCTCGAACCGTCCGATGGCGCCGCCCTTCGCGGCGGGCGCGTACTGCAGCCCGCTGACCGTCTTCGCAGCGCGCGTGCGGAGCACGAGCGTCTGCGAGCCGAACCCCCGCGCCCTGCTCTTGCTCTGCCACCACGTGCGGGA
>JAKONM010000323.1 GCA_022701925.1 Microbacteriaceae bacterium | reverse complement strand
CTCGGGGTCGTCCACCGGTGGCGCGTCGTCGACCTCCGGCACCGCGGCGTCCTCGGGAAGGGTCACGTCGGTGCGCCAGAGCGCGTCCGGCGGACGGGGTCGGGGGGATTCCGGGAACCGGTCGAAGGGCGGTCCCGCGAAGGCGGATCCGCCCGGCGGCGAAGCGACCCAGAAGGATGCGAAGGGGCCCGTGGGTTCGAAGGGACGGGGCCCCGGAGGCGGGGGAGCGCCCGGCCAGGAGGACCGGCCGGGCGGCGGCCGCCGCTAGCGCCGCGGCGCGGCCGGACGGTCAGCACGGCGTCCTACGCTCCGCAGCATGGCCTCGCCCCGCAACCCGCTGAACGACCTGCGCGAGACGCTGGGACGCCGGGTCGGCGAGCAGCTGCAGCGGCCCGGCCTCGAGGGCGTGGAGGCGCTGGTCGGCGACCTGCTGGGCGGCCGGGCGATGCCGAAGCGGCCGATGGCCGAGCTGCGCGCCGAGCTCGACGGCCTGGTCGGCCTGGAGACGGTGAAGGAGCAGGTGCACGCCCTCGTGGCGTTCCTGCAGGTGCAGGCCAGCCGCAAGGCGCACGGCCTGCCCGAGGTCGCGACCTCCCAGCACCTGGTGTTCCTGGGCAACCCGGGCACCGGCAAGACGACGGTCGCGCGGCTGCTGGCGGAGATGTACCGCGCGGTCGGCCTGCTGCAGAAGGGGCACCTGGTCGAGGTGGACCGGGCCGCGCTGGTCGGCCAGTACGTCGGGGCCACCGCGATCAAGACGGACCGCGTGATCCGGAAGGCGCTCGACGGCGTGCTCTTCATCGATGAGGCCTACTCGCTGGCGCCGGAGGGCGCCGGGCGGCCGGACTTCGGACCGGAGGCCATCGAGGTGCTGCTGAAGCGGATGGAGGACCACCGTCACCGCCTCGTCGTGATCGTGGCGGGCTACCCGCGCCTCATGGAGTCGTTCCTGCAGTCCAACCCCGGGCTGCGGTCGCGGTTCGCGCGGGAGATCTCGTTCCCCGACTACTCCACCGCCGAGCTGGAGGCGATCTTCGTCGCCATGGCGGCGGAGCACGAGTACGTGCTGGAGGACGACGCGACCGCGACGCTGCGCCGCATCTTCAGCGGGTTCCGCCGCGGGGAGGACTCGGGCAACGCGCGCTTCGCCCGCACGCTCTTCGAGCAGGCGCTGAACCGGCAGGCGGTGCGGCTGACGCAGGACGGCGAGCGGGACATGGAGTCGCTCGGACGTGCCGACGTCACGACGCTCACCGCCGACGACCTCGCGCAGGCGGCGCGAGCGCTGGGGGAGACCCCGACCCCGGAGTCGGGGCGCTGGCGCCGCTGGCTCGGCTGAGGCTCAGTACTCGCCCTTGATGACGAAGTAGGAGCCGCGGATCGTACCGGCCAGCTTCGAGCGCTGCCGGGCGAACTTGAACGAGGACAGCTCGTCGGGCACCTCCATGCCGTCCGACAGCTTGAACCCGACCGCGCGCTTGCCGCTCTCCTCGACCGCCCACATCACGTTGACCACCAGACCGCTCTCGTGGAGGACGTGGGCCATGTCCAGGCCGCCGACCTCGAACCGGGTCGCCTCCAGCGGCCGGGAGGCGATCACGATGCCGCGCTCCTCGCGCAGGATGCGCGCCACCCGGTCGACCACGTCGGGCACCGTCCCGGCGGGCTCGGTGACGAACTCGTGCTCGTACTTGTTCTTCCAGTAGCGGGCCTCGTCGGCCCGCAGCCCGGCGAGCGCCTCGGCGACCGGGGACGACTCGAGCCCCTCGGTCGAGACGTGGACGAAGTCGACGGGGTGCGACACGGGACCTCCTCGTGAACGGGCCGGTGCTGCGCAGGCTGATGAGCCGCCCGCCGCCGGGCCACTCCTCCCTCCCCGTGGGCCGGCCCCCGCTGACCAGCGATGCGACACCGGACCAGGGGCGCCCCTGGGCAGGCGTCCGCTTCCTGGTCACGGAGGCCGGTACCGCGGTACCACGCGTCGGGTACCGCGGACCGATCCGCGGGCGGCCGCCGCTTCCTAGCGTGTCGAGCATGATCGAAGTCAGCCACCTCACCAAGCGCTACGGCGCCGCCACCGCGGTCGACGACGTGTCCTTCCGCGTCGAGGCGGGCCGGGTGACCGGGTTCCTCGGGCCGAACGGCGCCGGCAAGTCCACGACGATGCGCATGATCCTCGGCCTCGACCGGCCGAGCGCCGGCACGGCCCTGGTCGACGGGCAGCCGTACGCCCGCCTCGCCTCGCCGCTGACCGCCGTCGGCGCGATGCTCGACGCCCGGTCGGTGCACCCCGGTCGCACCGCCCGCGCCCACCTCCGCGCGATCGCCGACACCCAC
This sequence comes from Microbacteriaceae bacterium, assembly GCA_022701925.1. GTDB lineage: Bacteria > Actinomycetota > Actinomycetes > Actinomycetales > Microbacteriaceae > Amnibacterium. Next base: position 1,424 of record JAKONM010000323.1, on the reverse strand, counting down.
CGCCTGCCCCGCTCGCGGGTGGAGGAGGTGCTGCGGCTGACCGGGCTGACGGAGGTGGCCCGGCGCCGCGCGGGCACCTTCTCGCTGGGCATGGGCCAGCGGCTCGGGATCGCGGCCGCCCTGCTGGGCGACCCCGGCACGGTGCTGCTGGACGAGCCGGTGAACGGCCTGGACCCGGAGGGCGTCATCTGGATCCGCTCCCTGGCTCGGCGGATGGCCGCGGAGGGCCGCGCCGTGCTGATCTCCAGCCATTTGATGAGCGAGGTCGCGCAGACCGTCGACCACCTGGTCGTGCTGGGCGCCGGCCGGGTGCTCGCGGACGCACCGCTGCAGCAGGTGCTGGCCGCCGCAGACGGGGCGGTCGTGCGGATCCGCTCCGCCGCCCTCGGCGACCTGCTCGCGCCGCTCGCCACCGCGGGCGCCGCGACGTCGAGGACCGGGCCGCAGGACGCCGAGGTCACCGGGCTCGACGCCGAGGCGATCGCCCGCATCGCGGCCGGCCGGGGCGTCGTGCTCAGCGGTCTGACCACCGTCGAGCGCTCGCTCGAGGACGCCTACCTGGCCCTCACCGCCGACTCCGCCCAGTACCGGTCCGCGCCCGTCGCATCCGCCACCACGACCACCTCCGAGGAGACCCGATGACCGCCGTCGCCGCCCGCACCACCGCCTCCGGCCCCCGCCTCGCCTTCTCCGGGGTGCTGCGGTCCGAGCTCGGCAAACTGACCTCCCTGCGGTCGACCCGCATCGCCGCTGCGAGCGCGGTGCTGCTGATCGCGGCCGGCATGCTGCTGCGGGCCTGGGCCTTCGCGCAGACCGCCGCGAACGTGCCCGTCGGCGTCCCCGGGCGCATCGCCTGGCAGGAGGTGCTCGACACGGGCCTGCAGCCCGGGCGGCTCGCCGTGGTGGTGCTGGTCGCGCTGGCCGTCGGCTCGGAGTACCGGGACCGGGTCGCGCTGTCGACCTTCACCGCCGCGCCGCGGCGCCTGCTGGTGCTGGGCGCGAAGGCCGTCGCCCTGCTCGTGCCCGCCGCCGTGCTGGTCGCGGGCGGCCTGCTGGTCGGCGCGCTGGTCTCCCTGCCGCTGATGACGGCGGCCGACCTCACCGCCGCGCCCACCGAGATCCTGGCCCCGGCCGCCTCCGGGCTGGTCGTCACGCTGGTCGTCGCCGTGCTGGCCGGCGCCGTGACCCTGCTGACCCGCAGCACGGCCGCCGGCATCACGATCGTGCTCGCGGTGCTGCTGGTGCTGCCGGTCGCCGCGCTGCTGATCGGCCACGTGCTGGGGGCCGACCTGTCGCCGTTCGTGCTCACCTACGCTGCCCCCATGGCCGCGGCGCTGCAGGACCCGGACGGCGCCGGCGCCCTGGCCCGCGACCTCGCGGTGACTCCCGCGTGGCTCGTGCTGCCGGCGGCTGCCGCTGGGGCA
>JAKONM010000320.1 GCA_022701925.1 Microbacteriaceae bacterium | reverse complement strand
GGCCGCGTCGCCACGACGCGCGGCGGGTGGAGGATCGGTGCCGTGGTCCTCATCTCCGTCGCCGGCTCCGCGTCCCGATCGCTGCCCGCCGAGCGCGGCACCGTACGGCTGCGGCTGACCGCCGACGGCCCGGAGGGCGCTGCCGTCGTCGCGGCGCTGCACGCACGGCTCAGCGGGGAGGCCCGCGCGCTCGTGGCGCAGGGCGCGGCCGGCCGCTGGTCGGGCGGCGAGGTCGTGACCGCGGTGGAGCTGCGCTGGGACGCCGCGGCGGACCGGAACGAGCGGGTGCGCGTGAGCACCGCCCGGCTCGAGGTGCGGTTCCGCGACCTCACCCGCCTGGGCGTCTGGCTGGGCGACGTCGCAGTGCTCGAGGGCGTGCTGGTCGACGGCGTCGACTGGGCGCTGACCGCGGCGACGCGGCGCGAGGCCGAGGGCGCCGTCCGCACCGAGGCCGTGCGCGACGCGGTGGAGCGGGCGGAGGTCTACGCGGCCGCGACCGGCGCCGCCGAGGTGCGGATGCTGCACCTCCGGGAGGGCGGCCTGCGGCACGGCGGCGAGCCCTCCGGCATCCTGCTGTCCCGCGCCGAGTCGCGGTCCACCGGCTTCGAGCTGCATCCAGCCGCGATCGAGGTGGCCGCCGCGGTCGCCGCCGACTTCGAGACCGCGGGCGACGCGTCCGCGCCGCCGCCCGACGCGGTGCGCGCCCGGCGCGCGGCCCGCGCCCGCGAGCAGGACCTGGGCCGCTAGCCCGCCTGTCCGCGGTCCTCGCGGATCCGCAGTTCCTCCCCGACACGCCGGGTCCGAGGCGTCCTCGACCGGCGTGTCGGCGGGTTCCTGCGGATCCGCGCGAGTTCTGCGGATCCGCGAGCTCCCCGTCCGGAGCCCTGCGGTCAGGCGGGGAGCGGGCGGCCCAGGAAGACGTCGGCGGTGCGCAGCGCCAGCGCCATGATCGTGGTCGCCGGGTTGGCGATCATCGACGTCGGGAACACCGAGTTGTCGCACACCCAGAGGTTCGGCACGTCGAAGCTGCGGCAGTCGCGGTCGACCACGTTCTCGCCGGCGTCGTCGCCCATCCGCAGGGTGCCCTCGGTGTGCGCGTTGCGGGGCAGCACGAACACGTCCTTCGCGCCGGCCGCCTCCCAGATGCGCCGCATCACGTCGACGCCGTGGTCGGTGATCTTCTCCTCGTTCTCCCCGAACGTGAAGTCGATGCGCGCGCGCCGCAGCCCGACCTCGTCGACCTCGTCGGACAGGGTCAGCCGGTTCTGGTCCGACGGCAGGCACTCGCCGTTGATGCCGATGCCGGCGAAGTGGTCGTAGTGCTCCAGCCGGTCCATCAGCCGCTCGCCCCACATGCCACCGCGGGCCATGGAGGTCGCGAGCGTCACCGGCATCACGCCCAGGCTCTGGATCAGGTAGCCGCTGGCGTAGGAGTCGTCGCTCGACCGCCAGAAGTCCTCCGTGATCAGGGAGGACGGGTAGCCGCGCCACATCATGGTCGGCTCGTCGAAACGGCCCCACACCTGCGCGGCCGGGTGCGCCAGGTAGTTGCGGCCCACCTGGTCGCTGCTGTTGGCCAGGTCCAGGTTCAGCAGCAGCCGGGGCGACTCGACCCCGCCGCCGCAGAGGAACACGGCCTTCGTGCGCTGCCGGTGGTCGACCCCGTGCTGCCGGTACACGACCGCGGTGATGCGGCCGGTGGAGTCGCGCTCCAGCCCGTGCACCATCGCCTCGGCGCGGATCTCGGCGCCGTGGCCGACCGCGAACGGCAGGTAGGTGGTGTCCATCGTCGCCTTGGCGCCGGTGCGCTCGCCCTGGTGGATGGAGCCGGAGTTGTTCGCCGCGGGGCGCAGGCCCCAGTGGGGCTGCTGGCGGTCGCGCGACAGCATCGCCGCCGGGCCGTCGGTCGCCCTGATGCCGAGCGCCTCGCAGCCGGCCGCCATGAAGTCGGCGGGCGCGTTGCGGGCGACGGGCGGCATCGCGTAGGAGCGGCCGGGCTCCCACGGGTAGTCCGCGGGGCCGGAGACGCCGATGAAGTCCTCGACCTCCAGCAGGTACGGCAGCAGCTCGTCGAGCGTCAGCGGCCAGTCGGCGCCGACGCCCTCGGTGGAGGCGGTCTTGAAGTCGTCCGCGCGGGGCCGCGGGCAGAACGCGCCCCAGTGCAGCGTGGAGCCGCCGACGCCGGTGCCGGAGTTGTTGCCGCCGAAGGCCTCCGGCGTGCCGCCGCCCGACAGCCGCTCGCCGGTCCAGTACAGCTCGTTCGCCTGGATCTCGTCGGGCGTGTGGTCGGCCGGGTCCCAGTTCGGGCCGGCCTCCAGCGCGACGACGCTGCGGCCCGCCGCGGCCAGGCGCGCCAGGATCGGCGCCCCGCCCGCGCCCGTGCCGATGACGACCGCGTCGACCTCCTCGTGCTCCGCCCACCGGCGCATCCGCGTCAGATCCATGCGTCCCGCTCCTCGCTCGTGCCGCGACCGCGGCCCCTCGTCGTCGTCGGGCACCCCGCGGGGGTGCTCCGGGAGTCCTGCGCGCTCACCGGGCGGCGCCCGTGCGCCAGTCCCGCTGCCACGGCTCGCGCTCGCCGGCGCGCGTGCGCAGGTAGCCCTGCTTGCGCTCGCCGTCGCCGCCGTCCGCGAACCCGTCGTACCGGATCCACGCCTGGGCGGCGGGGTGCGACAGCCACACCCGCACGCCCTCGCCGCGCACGTCCTCGAACCACAGGCCCATGCGCCGCCCGTCCAGCAGCCCGGGCTCGTCCGAGCCCGCCTCGCCGTCGCTGAACCGGGTGATCCAGGCGTCCTGCTCCTCGGCGGGGAGGTCGGCGAGGCCCGGAGCGACCGCGGCCACCGTGTCGAGGCCCGCGCGCCAGGCCTGCACGTCGGGCGGCAGGTCGCCGAAGCGCCAGCCGTCGTCGTTGCCGGCGGCCAGCTGGCTGTCGATGCGACCGGCCAGGTCCAGGTCGGTGCCGCGCTGGGGGATGATCCGCGCCAGCAGCGCGGTCAGCAGGTCGCGCTGCGCGTCGTCCAGGGCGCGCGGGGCGTCGCCCGGGCCGTCGAGCCGCGCCAGCATGACGGCGCGCGTCTTCGCACTGACGCGGTCGGAGGCGATCAGCCGCGCGAAGGCGGCGGGGAGCGCCCGCGGCCCCGACACCCGCTGCCACAGCCCGGCGATCGCGTCGGCCACGGCCTGCGGCTGCTCCAGCACCACGAAGTGCCCGGCGCCGTCGACCTCCTGCACCGTCGCGCCCGGCACGTGCGGCAGCGTGAGCCGGCGCTGCGCCGCGGGCCCCAGGTCGCCGCCCGGGTCGCTGGCGACGATCACGGCGGGGGTGCGCAGCACGCCGACCGCGTCGGTCCAGTCCTCCAGGCTGCCGCGCTCGAGCCACTGCAGCCACGCCGTCGGCGCCGCGCGCTGCACGTCCGCGACCGCCGTCTCCCGCAGCGCGGGCAGCGCGTGCGGGGCGTTCTGGTCCACGAAGCGCTCGGCCTGCGCGGGCGACACGGGGCCGTCCTCGGCCCAGTCCTCCATGCCGGCCCGGCGCTGCTCGCTCATCGGCTCGGGGGAGGGCGGGCTGGCGTCGACCAGCACCAGCCCGTCCGGGGCGATCAGGCCCTGCTCGCCGGCCTCCGCCCACGCGGTCACGACCGCCGCGACCTTGCCGCCCATCGAGTGGCCGGCGATCAGCCAGCGGTCGGGCTGCAGCGCGCGCAGCCGCTCCGCGACCACCAGCGCGGACTGCTCGACCGTCAGCCGGTCGGACCCGGCCGCGTCGCCGTAGCCGGGCAGGTCGATCGCGACGCAGTCGAAGGGGTCGCCCAGCGCGTCGACGACGCCGTCCCACGAGCGGGACGACAGCCCCAGGGCGTGCAGCAGCACCACGACGGGCGCGGCGGGGATCGGCTCGGACACGGGGCCTCCTGACGGGTGAGCGCCTCGATGCAAGCGCAACGCGGCCTGGGAACAGGCCGGGAAGCAGGATTCCACGGTCCCGCCCAGGGGAGGCGGACCCCCGCGGGCTGTGCACGCCGTCCAGGCGGCGCGTGCACCATCGGGCGGTGCCCCGCAGCCGATGGATCCGGCGCGCGGCCGCCGCCGCGCTGGCCGTCGCGCTGGTCGCGCCGCCCGGCGCACCGGCGCAGGCGTCCACCGGCGGGGGATCGGTGCGGCAGGTCACCGTGACCTCGCCCGAGTCGCCGGGCTCGGCGCAGCGCATCCGCCTGGACGCCGACCTCTACACGCCCGCCAGCACCCCCGCACCGGCCGTGCTGCTCGCCCACGGCTTCGGGCAGGACAAGACCGCGTTGGCCGCGCAGGCGCGCAGCCTGCAGCGGCAGGGCTACGTCGTGCTCGCCTACTCGGCCCGCGGCTTCGGGCGGTCGCAGGGCAGCATCGGGCTCGACTCGCTGGACGGCGAGGTGCCGGACGCACGATCGATGATCGATCTGCTCGCCCGGACGCCCGCGGTCGAGCGGCGGGACGACGACCCGGTCGTCGCCGTCGTCGGCGGCTCGTACGGCGGCGCGCTGGCCCTGATGGCGGGCGCCACCGACCCGCGCGTCGACACGGTCGTCGCCGCCATCACCTGGAACGACCTGGCGGACGCGCTGGCCCCGCCCTCGGCGGGCACCCCGGCCGGCCAGCCGGTGCTGCGCGACTTCAAGGCCGGCTGGGCGGCGCGGCTCTTCGGCGCGGGCATCGCCGGATCGGCCGAGCCGTGCGGCCGTTTCACCGCGGACTTCTGCAGCCTGTACCGCCGCCTGGTCACCGGCGGCACCGCCACGGCGGCGGACCTCGCGCTGCTGCGCCGCTCCTCCCCGTCGACCGTGCTGTCCCGCATGACCGCGCCGACCCTGCTGCTGCAGGGCGAGCAGGACCGGCTGTTCGGGCTGGACCAGGCCGACGCGAACGCCCGGCAGCTGGCCGCGGCGGGCGCGCCGGTGCAGGTGCGGTGGTTCGACGGCGGCCACGACGGCGGCGGCACCGCGGGCACGGAGGGCGTGCTGGAGGCGTGGCTGCGCGACCACCTGGCGGCCGACCGCCCGGTCTCCTCGCGGTTCGTGCTCGACGTGCCGGCCAGCGCCACCGCCTTCCCGGAGCAGCGGACCGCCGCCCGCTACGGAGGCCTGACGGGGCGCGGCACCGAGGTCGCGCTGTCGGGGGCGGCGACCGCCGTCGTGAACCCGCCCGGCGGGTTGCCCGCCTCCATCACCGGCGTGCCCGGGCTCGACGCGAGCGGGTCGCTGGGCCGCACCGCCTCCCGCTTCCTGGCCGCCGGCAACCCGGCGGAGGAGGCCGCGACGTTCGTCTCCGCGCCCCTCCCCGCGCCGGCGCTGCTGGCGGGCGCGGCGTCCGTGCCCGTCCGCATCGAGCCCGCCTCCGGCACCGGTGCGGGCACCGCCGTGCTGTACGCGCAGCTGACCGTGCGCACCGGCGACGCGGAGCGGGCGCTGCCCGGCGGCGTCGCGCCCGTGCGCCTGACCGTGCCGGCCGGCGGCACCGCGGTGCGGGTCGCGCTGCCCGCCACCGTGTGGAACCTGGCGCCCGGGGACCGCATCGCGCTGACCCTCCGCACCAGCGACAGCCAGTTCACCGGCAGCACGACGCCCGCAGCCTGGCGGGTGCGGCCGGCCGGCGACCTGGTGCTGCCGAGCACCGCCGTGGTCGGCGCCGATCGCACCGCGGGCCTGCCCGCGACCGGGGTGCTGGTCGGGATCGTCGCCGCCCTGCTGGCCGCAGCGCTGCTGCTGGCCGTGGCCGCGCTGCGCGGCCGCCGTCACGGACGCTTCGCCGCGGTGCCCGAGCGGGAGACGGACGAGGCGCCGCCGCTGGTGATCGAGGGCCTCGTCAAGCGGTTCCGCAGCGGCTTCCTGGCCGTCGACGACGTGGGCTTCGCGGTCGAGCGCGGCCAGGTGCTCGGGCTGCTCGGCGAGAACGGCGCGGGCAAGACGACGACGCTGCGGATGGTCACCGGCCTGATCCGCCCCGATGCGGGGGAGGTGCGGCTGTTCGGCGAGCCGGTGGTGCCCGGCACCCCGGCCCTGACGCGCCTGGGCTGCTTCATCGAGGGCCCGGGCTTCCTGCCCCAGCTGTCCGGTCGCCGCAACCTGGAGCTGTACTGGGCCGCGACCGGGCGTCCGCGCCACGAGGCGCACTTCGACGAGGTGCTGGCCGTGGCCGACCTGGGCGGCGCGATCCGGCGACCCGTCCGCGGCTACAGCCAGGGCATGCGGCAGCGGCTCGCGATCGCGCAGGCGATGCTCGGCCTACCCGACCTGCTGGTGCTCGACGAGCCGACGAACGGCCTGGACCCTCCCCAGATCACGGCGCTGCGCGGTGTGCTGCGGGCCTACGCGGACAGCGGCCGCACGGTCGTGGTGTCCTCGCACCTGCTCGCGGAGGTGGAGCAGACCTGCTCGCACGTCGTCGTGATGAGCCACGGCCGCGTGGTCGCGGCCGGCACCGTGGCCGAGGTCGCGGGCGACGGGGGCGAGGTCGTGGTGCACGTGGACGACCGCGCCGCCGCCCTGGCTGCGCTGCGGGTCGCCGGCGTCGAGGCGCGCGCGGACCGGGAGGAGGACGCCGTGCGGGTGGACCTGGCCGGGCGGCCGCCGCAGCAGGTCGCCGCGCTGCTCGTCGGCGCCGGGGTCGGCGTCGTCGGGCTGTCGCGCGGCCGCGGCCTGGAGGACGCGTTCCTCGACCTGATCGGCGCGACGGAGCCCGGCGCATGACCGCGTTCCCGCCCCCCGTCGCGCCCGGCCGCGTGCGCCGCGTGCTGCCGTTCCGCGTCGAGCTGGCTCGGCAGCTGAGCCAGTGGCGGGTGCGGATCGTGCTGATCCTGCTGGCCGTGCTGCCGGTCGTCGTGCGCGTCGCGCTGCTGGTGGGCGGGCCGCCGCCCTCCTCCTCCAGCGGCAGCACCGACCTGACCGCGCTGGCGCAGGCCTCCGGCGGCACCTTCGCGGCCTTCGTGCTGGTGCTGACCGGCGGCTTCCTGGCGACCCTGGTGGCCGCCCTGCTGTTCGGCGACCTGATCGCCGGCGAGGCGAGCCGCTCCACCCTGAAGTACCTGCTGACGGTGCCCGTGCCGCGGCTGCGGCTGCTGGGGGTCAAGGCCGGGGTCGCCGCCGTGATCCTGCTGGCCGGGCTCGTCGCGCTGACCGCCGTCGCGCTGCTGGTCGGCGTGCTGTCCTACGGCTTCGAGGGCATCCAGGTGCCGGGCGGCCCGCGACTGGGACTCGGCGACTCGGTCGTCCGGCTGGGGCTGACGACCCTGGTCGCCGCCGCCGGGCTGCTGTGGGCGGCGGCGCTGGGCACGCTGCTGACGGTGGTCGCGGGCTCGCCGCTGGCCGCCGCCGGCGGGGTCGTGCTGGCGTCGATCCTGTCGCGGATCCTCGACCAGATCCCGGCGCTCGGCGACCTGCGCGTGGCGCTGCCGACGCACTTCTCCACCGCCTACCGCGCCTTCCTGGAGCAGCCCGTCGATCTGGCGCCCGTCGCCTCCAGCGTGCTCAGCGGCCTGATCTGGGCCGTCGTCCTGGGCGCGGTCGCCGCCTGGTGGTTCGCCCGCAAGGACGTCAGCGGCTGAGCACCGCTCGCAGATCCGCAGACATCTCGCGACACGCCGTGCTGCAGCGGTGCGGGCGCGGCGTGTCGGCCCGGAACCGCGGATCCGCGCAGGAGCTGCGGATCCGCGAACATGGGCGGGTGGAGGACGAGGACTTCGAGGACGCGCTCGCCCGCGCCCTGCACGGCGAGGTGATGACCGACCTGCGGCCGCCGCCCGAGCTGCTGGCCGCGCTGGTCGTGGTCGCCGCCGCCCGCACCGCCGCCGAGCGCCGCACCGCCGTCCGCGCCGCGCGCGCCCTGCACGAGCGGAGCGTCCTCGACGACGTCGAGGACGCGGACGTCGACGAGCGCGAGGACCTGTTCGACGACGACGGCTTCCGCATCGAGTAGCCGGCGCGTCAGCGCTCGACGCCGAGGGCCTCCCGGGCGCTGAGCAGCAGCAGCACCGCCTCCTGGTCGTCCCAGCCCAGGGCGACCAGCAGCGGCCAGTCCGACCACAGCTCCGGCTCGAAGGCGCGGATGGTGTGCCCCGGCCAGCGCGGATCCGGCTCGTTGTCGGGGTGCGCGACGTGCTCGATCGCGGGGATCGCGTCGAGCGCCAGCTGCAGGCGGTCGTACGCGGCGGGGGAGAAGCCCAGCGCCTCGGCGGTCCTGGCCCGGTCGGCCCACTCGGTGAGCGCGGCGGGCACGCCCTCGCCCAGCGCGGTGGTCAGCTGCCACATCGCCTCGGCGCCCGGCCAGTTGGGCCAGTGCACCCGCAGCACGCGGCTCCACTCGATCGCCCGAGACCTCGTGAACCCCAGCCACACGCGGTCGTGCTCGCCGCGGTGGTAGACGACCTGCTCCATGCGCGCCCTCCCCGTCGAGGCAGCATCCCAGCCGTCCCCGACAGGGTGCTCCAACGGTGGCTTCGGGATTAGTCGTGCGAGACTGATCCCTCGTGTCGTCCATCCGCGTCTTCCTGCTCGGCTCCCTGGCCGAGCGGGGGCCGATGCACGGGCACCAGCTGCGCCTGCTGGCCGAGCGCGAGCACGTGAGCATGTGGACCGACTTCCACGTCGGCGGCATCTACGGCGGCCTCAAGCGGCTGCTGGCGGACGGGCTCGTCGAGCACGTGCGCACCGAGCGCGAGGGCGCGCGCCCCGAGCGGGAGATCGTGCAGATCACCGAGGCGGGGCGGGAGGCCCTCGACCGCCTGCGGCTCGAGACGCTGACCGCCTTCGCCCTCAAGCCCGACCCGTTCGACCTGGCGATGGCGCGACTCGGTACCGAGGTGCTCGACGACCTGCCCGCGGTGCTCGCCGAGCGCCGCGGCGCGATCGCCGCGGAGGTGCAGGACCAGGCCGACGTCCTGCAGCGCATCGCCCCCCGCCTGACCCTGGCCGAGCAGCACGTGATGGCCCACCACGGCTACCGCCTCCGCGCGGAGCTGGCGTGGCTCGACACCGTGATCGACGCCCTTCCCCAGATCGTCGCCGACGAGAAGACCCGAGAGGCAGACTGAATGTCCGCACCCGCGACCGCTCCGCACGGAGCGCCGAAGCCCACCATCGACCTG
>JAKONM010000300.1 GCA_022701925.1 Microbacteriaceae bacterium | reverse complement strand
GCCCGCCACGAACAGCAGCGCCAGCGCGAGCGCGTACCAGCCGGTCAGCGCGAATCCGAGGATCGCGATCCCGTAGAGCAGGGTGCTCACCACGGCCGCGGCGACCGTGGACGGCACGCGGTGCGTCGCCTCCAGCAGCACGCCTCCCACGACGCCGCCCGCGCCGACCGCGAACAGCAGCGCCGCGTAGGCGGGTCCGGCGCCGTCCGCCCCCAGCCGGTCGGCGAACGCCGGCATGGTGGTCTGCAGCGACGCCCCGACGAAGAACGAGCCGAGGCCCGCGAGGACCAGCATCGAGACCAGCGTGCGGTCCGTGCGGACGAGTCGCAGGGTGCGGAACGCCTCCCGGAGGCCCGCTCGGGGGCGCGGCACGCCGGCGTCCCGCGTGTGGCCGGTGAACCGGGTGCGCGCCAGGAACACGATCAGCGGCGCGTAGATCAGCGCGTTGACGAAGATCCCGTTCGTGGGGCCGAGCCCGAACAGCAGCGCCGACCCGACGACGGGGCCGAACAGGATGCCGAGGCTGCGGAAGGTCGCGTTCAGCCGCACCGCGCTCGGCAGCTCGTCCGCTCCCACGAAGTCGTGCAGCATCAGCTGCTCGGCGGGCGTCCACAGCGCGCCCGCGACCCCGTGCAGCACCAGCAGCACGCAGGCAGCCCACACGGTCAGCGAGCCGGTGACGAACAGCACGCCCCAGGCGACGGACACGGCCGCGAACAGCAGCTGCCCCGCCTGGATCACGCGGCGGCAGTCGTGGCGGTCGGCCAGCTGCCCGAACGGCACCGACAGCAGCAGGAACGGCAGCCAGTGGCTGATCACCGCGAAGCCCGACAGGGCGGGGGAGCGGAACTGCTGCCACAGCACCCAGTACGTGATGACGTGCTCGATGTTGTCGGCCATCATCGCCAGCGCAGCGCCGAACAGGTAGGTGCGGCAGTCGCCGTTCCGCAGCGCCGCGAACCGCCTGGCGCCCGTCACCCCGCCGAGCCTGCCAGCCGGGAGGCCGTCAGCCCTCACCGGCCCGGCCCGCTCGCGTGCGGGGCCGTCGTTCCCTGGGCCCCCTCCGGGTGCAGCAGCCGCCACAGCCGGTCGCGGGACATCGGCAGCTCGTGCGGGCGCACGCCGATCGCGTCCCGGATCGCGTTGGCCAGCGCCGGCGCCACCGGGTTGTAGGGCGCCTCGCTCATCGACTTGGCGCCGAAGGGCCCCAGATCGTCGTAGCCGCCGGCGAACAGCACCTCGGTGTCCGGCACGTCGGCCATCTGGGGCACCCGGTAGGCGCGGAACACGCGGTCCAGCACCACGCCGCGCTCGACGCGCACCTCCTCGAGCAGCGCGGAGCCGATGGCCTGCGCGGTGCCGCCCTCCACCTGGCCCCGCAGCTGCTCGGGGTTCAGCACGGTGCCGGCGTCGACCGCCTGCACGGACCTGAGGATCCGCACCTCGCCGGTGCCGACGTGCACCGCGACGCGGAACGCGTGCACGTTGAAGGCCAGCCCGCGCGGGGTGCCGTCCGCCGACCCCGTCGCCTGCAGGGGCGCGAACGCGGTCAGCGGCCGGCTGCCGGCGGGGGTCGAGACCGCGCCGTCGCCGAGCGCCGCGCCCGGGCCGGCCGCGGCCAGCACCGCGTCGCGGAGCGCGACGGCGGCGGCGTGCACGGCCTTGCCCGCGACCACCGTGCCGGCCGACCCGAACGCGCCCGTGTCGTAGCGCGCGCCGTCGGTGTCGGAGGAGCGGATGCGCACCCGGTCGGGCGCCACGCCCAGCACCTCGGCCACGATCTGCGCGTGCACGGTCGTCGTGCCGCTGCCGAACTCCGCCGTGCCGACCTCGAGCACGCACCCGTCGGGCGTCAGCGCCAGCCGCACCTCGCTGAAGTGGCCGCGCGGGGGCATCGTCGCGATCATCGCGAGCGCCATCCCCGTGCCGGTCCGCCACTCCGGGCCCTCCGGCGCCGCCGCGCCCGGCCGAGCGAGCGCCGCCTGCGCCAGGTCGATCGTCTCGGGCAGCGCGTACCCGCCGTACTGCAGGTCGGTGACCTCGTCCGGATCCGTCACCACGATTGGGTCGCCCGGCCGGATCGCGTTGCGGCGCCGCACCTCGAACGGGTCGACGCCGGTCGCCCGCGCCACCTCGTCGAGCGCCGACTCCAGGGCGAACATCACCTGCCCCAGGCCGTAGCCGCGGAAGGCTCCGCTCGGCGGGTTGTTCGTGTACACGCTCGCCGTGCGCAGCCTCCGGGCGGGCGCGCGGTACACGGCCAGGGACTCGTGGCTGCCGTGGAACATCACGCCGGGCCCGTGGTTGCCGTACGCGCCGGTGTCCGCCAGCACGTCGACGTCCATCGCCGTCAGCACGCCGTCGTTCGTCGCGGCCAGCGTGACCGCCACCCGCTTCGGGTGCCGCAGCGGCGCCGCCGTGAACTCGTCCTCGCGGGTGAACTCGTACTGCACGGGCCTGCCGGTGGCCAGCACCGCCATCGTCACCAGGTCCTCGGTCAGCAGCTCCTGCTTGCCGCCAAAGCCGCCGCCGACACGTGCGGTGAAGACGCGCACGCGGTCCTCCGCCAGCCCGAACAGCCGGCAGACCTCCGCCCGCACCAGGTACGGCACCTGCGAGGAGGTGCGCAGCACCAGCCGGCCGTCGGCGTCCAGCCAGCCGCGCGTCGCGTGGGTCTCGAGCGCCGCGTGCGCCACCCGGGCCGTGCGCCAGACGCCCGACACGACCACGTCGGCGGCGGCGACGGCGGCGTCCACGTCCCCGGTCTCGCCCTGCTGCTGCGCGACGGTGTTGCGCGCCGGGTCGCTGATGCGGCTGGCGGCCGCGTCCTTGTCGCCGTGCACCAGCGGGGCGCCGTCGGACCTCGCCTCCTCGGGGTCGAACAGGGCCGGCAGCACCTCGTAGTCGACCGCCACGGCGCGGCACGCGGCCTCGGCCTGCCCGACCGTCTCCGCCACGACCGCTGCGACCCGCTGCCCCGCGAAGCGCAGCACCCGGTCGAGCACCAGGGTGTCGTCCGGGTCCTCCAGGCGGTTCTCGTGGCGCCCCGTGGAGAACAGCACGCCGGGGTCGTCGCGGTGCGTCAGCACCGCCAGCACGCCGGGCATCGCGGCGGCGGCCGCCGTGTCGATCGAGCGGACGCGCGCGTGGGGGTGCGGGCTCCGCAGCACCGCCAGGTGCGCCAGTCCCGTGGTCGCCACGTCCAGGGTGAACGGCTCGCGCCCGGTGACCACCCGCTCCGCCGCCGGCGCGCGCACGGGGCGTCCGATGCCGCCCGCGACGCCGCGCTCCTCCGTCGCGCCCCGGCCGGCCAGGGCGTCGCGGATGCTGCGGTAGCCCGT
>JAKONM010000286.1 GCA_022701925.1 Microbacteriaceae bacterium | reverse complement strand
GGCCGCTCGGTGCAGACCCACCTCAACGGCGACCTCCAGCAGGACGGCTCCACCAGCGACCTGATCTTCGACGTCCCGACCCTCGTCGAGCACGTGTCGTCGGTGATGACGCTGCTGCCCGGCGACGTGATCATGACCGGCACCCCCGAGGGCGTCGGCCCGATGGAGGTCGGCGACGAGGTCGAGGTCTCCATCGCCGGCATCGGCGCGCTCACCAACCACGTCGCCCTGCGCGACTGACCCCGCCACGACCCAGGAGCACCCCCACTCATGAGCGACGTCCGCGTCCGCATGGCCCCCAGCCCCACCGGCAGCCCCCACGTGGGCCTGGTCCGCACGGCGCTCTACAACTGGGCGTTCGCGCGCCACCACGGCGGCACCTTCGTCTTCCGCATCGAGGACACCGACTCGGCCCGGGACAGCGAGCAGTCCTACGGCCAGATCCTCGAGGCGCTGACCTGGCTGGGGCTCGACTGGGACGAGGGCATCGACCGGGGCGGCCCCGACGGGCCCTACCGCCAGTCACTGCGGGGCGACGTCTACCGCGACGTGATCGAGCGGCTGACCGCGTCGGGCCACCTCTACGAGTCCTTCATGAACGCGGAGGAGATCGAGGCGCGCAACCGCGCCGAGGGCCGCGCGGTGCAGCAGGGCTACGGCAACTGGGAGCGGGACCCCGCCGAGCGCGACCGCTACCGCGCGGAGGACCGCCAGCCGGCGCTGCGCCTGCGGGTGCCCGACGACGACCTGTCGTTCGACGACCTGGTGCGCGGGCCGATCACCTTCGCCGCCGGCTCCTTCCCCGACTTCGTGGTGGTGCGTCCCGGCGGACAGCCGCTCTACACGCTGGTCAACCCGGTGGACGACGCCCTGATGCGCGTCACCGACGTGCTGCGCGGCGAGGACCTGCTGCCTTCCACCCCGCGGCAGATCGCGCTGTACCACGCGCTGATCGACATCGGGGTGGCCCGCTGGGTGCCGCGCGTCGGGCACCTGCCGCTGGTGCTCGGCGACGGCACCAAGAAGCTGTCGAAGCGCGACCCGGAGTCGAACCTGTTCCTGCACCGCGAGCGGGGCTTCATCCCGGAGGGGCTGCTGAACTACCTGGCCCTGCTGGGCTGGTCGATCGGGCCCGACCGCGACGTGTTCTCGCGGCAGGAGATGGCCGCGGCCTTCGACGTGCGCAACGTGAACCCGAACCCCGCCCGCTTCGACCTGAAGAAGGCGGAGGCGATCAACGGCGACCACATCCGCCTGCTCGACCCCGCCGACCTGGCGGCGCGGATGGTGCCCTACCTGCAGGCGCGCGAGGTGCTGCCCGCGGAGCCGTCGGAGCAGCAGCTGGCCCTGCTGGCGCGGCTGACTCCGCTGGTGCAGGAGCGGATGCAGCTGCTGGGCCAGGCCCCCGACCTGCTCGGTTCGTTCTTCACCACGGCCGACGCGCTGGTCGTCGACCCCGAGGCGGTGAAGGGGCTGCCGAAGAACGCGGCCGACGTGCTGGCGGCCGCGCAGACCGCGCTCGAGGGCGTCGGCGACTGGGACGCGCCGTCCGTGCAGCGGGCGCTCGAATCCTCGCTGGTGGAGGACCTGGGGCTGAAGCCGCGCGTCGCCTTCGGCCCCGTGCGGGTCGCGACGAGCGGCCGCCGCGTCTCCCCGCCGCTGTTCGAGTCGCTGGACCTGCTGGGCAGGGACGAGAGCCTGGCCCGAGTGCGCGCGCTGCGCACCGCGCTCGCCGCAGGGGCGTGAGCGCGGGCGCCGCGCAGCGGGTCGGAGCGGGCGGGGGAGGGCTGCGTCGCCGCTGGCCCTGGCTCGCGGTCGGCGGCCTGGCGCTGGCCGTCGTCGTGGTGCTGGTCGCCCGGGCGATCCTCGACTCACCGGCGGGCCAGGACTTCCTGCGCGCCCACTCGGGCGTCGCGCCGCAGCCCGCCGGCACCCCGGTCGGCTTCTCGGCCTGGACGGCGTGGGGGCACGGCCTGAACGCGGCCTTCCTGTTCTTCGCCGTGCGGTCGGGCTGGCGGCTGCACCGCGCCGAGCGGCCCAGCACGTTCTGGACCCGGAAGAACGACGGCCGCCTCCGCACGCCCGGCAGCCCGGTGCGCATCTCCATCGACCTGTGGTCGCACTTCGTCGCGGACACGCTGTGGGCGCTGAACGGGGCAGTGTTCCTGGTGCTGACCGTCGCGACGGGGCACTGGCAGCGCCTGCTGCCCACGTCGTGGGAGGTCGTGCCCGCCGCGGTCAGCGCCGGGCTGCAGTACGCGGCGCTGCAGTGGCCGTCGGAGAACGGCTGGATCCACTACAACGCGCTGCAGCAGCTGAGCTACGCGGGCGTCGTCTTCGTCGTGGGTCCGCTCGCCCTGCTGACCGGCCTGCGGGCCTCCCCGGGCCTCGCGGCCCGGCTGCGACCGCTGGACGCCCGCTTCTCCGTGCGCACCGCCAAGCGGGTGCACTGGTGGACGATGTGGGTGCTCGTCGCCTTCACCGCCGTGCACGTCCTGCTGGTGCTCGCCACCGGCGCCGTGCGCAACCTGAACCACATGTACGCGGTCCGCGACGACCAGAGCCCGGCGGGGGCGATCGTCTTCGCCGTCAGCCTGCTGCTGATCGCCGGCGTCGCGCTGGCGCTGCGGCCCGGGGTCGTGCGGCGGGCCGCGGCGCTGACCGGCACGGTGCTGCACCGGCCGCCCCGAAGGCCGCCGGGCCCGCGCACGCCGCCGGCGGGCTGACCCGCGGCCGTCGCGGTCGGCGGGCGGGACGCGCGTCCGCTACACTCGACCCTCGGTTCCGCACACCACGGATCCGCGTGATCGATGTCCCATCGATCCGGTGGGGTATGGTGTAATTGGCAACACGGCTGATTCTGGTTCAGTTGTTCTTGGTTCGAGTCCAGGTACCCCAGCTCCGCAGCGAACAGCCCCTGACCCTCGCGGGTGCAGGGGCTTCGTCGTTCCTCCGGGCCTGTGCCACGCTGGCGCCATGACGCTGATCGCCGAGGATCTGCTGCTCCTGCTGCTGGACGACGACTCCGGCGCCCTGCCGTCCCTCTGGACCGACATGCAGGTCCCGCTGGGGGCCGCCCTGCTCGCCGAGCTGGGCCTGGCCGGTGCTGCGGGCCCGGGCCGGCCACCGGTGCGGGACGGGGCACCGCTGCTGGCGCCGACCGAGTGGCCCTCCCCGACCGTGGTCGCCCACGACGGCGCGGAGGTGCACGACCCGCTGCTGCGGGAGGCGCTCGCGACGGTGCGCCGGCGGCCGCGGACGGCCGACGAGCTGTCGCTCGTGCTGGGCGACGGGCTGCTGGAGCGGCTGGCCGACCGGCTGGTCGAGGCCGGCGTGCTGGAGCGCCACGAGACCCGGGTGCTCGGTCTGATCCCGCGCACCCGCTGGCCCGCCCTCAGGACGACCGAGGAGGCCGCCGTCCGCGACGCGCTGCGGGACGCGCTGGTGCACGGCGGCCAGCCGGACGGCCGCACGGCGGCGCTGGCCGCGCTG
This sequence comes from Microbacteriaceae bacterium, assembly GCA_022701925.1. Lineage (GTDB taxonomy): Bacteria > Actinomycetota > Actinomycetes > Actinomycetales > Microbacteriaceae > Amnibacterium. The sequence goes on along the minus strand of JAKONM010000286.1, from coordinate 4,156 downwards.
CTGCAGGCGCTGGACCGGGTGCCGCGTGCGCTCGACCTGCACGGCGCCGAGGCCCGGGCGGCGCGGGAGCGCGCTGCGGCGCTGGCCGAGGACGACTGGGCCGCACGGACGGTGCGCGACGCCGTCGCGCAGACCGCCGCGGCCACGACGCTCGGCGGCGGCCCCTTCGGCGGCGCGACGCCCGGGTCGCTGCTCACGCCCTGACCGGACGTCAGGCGGCGCGCTGCAGCGTCACGATCTCCTCGGCCCGCGCCGCGTCGGACGCCGGGTGCTCCACCACCGCCACGACCCGCGCCTGCATGAAGCGCGCCGTGCGCACCGGCGTGCCGCCGCGCGTCACCTCGACGACCTCGACCAGCCCGCGGCCGGTGCGCACGTCGACGCTGCGGCCCGCCCTGGTCGCCTCGATCTCATAGGTCCTGGTGCCCTCGCCCAGGTCCACCACGACCTCCACACGATCTCCTCGCACGGCTCCTCCTTCGCTCATCAGGTGCAACACGCCGCGTCAGCCGCGTGTTCCGCATCTGCGCCTTCCGTTTCGGCGCCGACGCGAGCAGCGTGGACGACATGGAACCGCTGATCGCCGAGGACCTGCTGCTGCTCCTGCTGGACGACGAGAAGGGCACGGCGGCGGCGACGTGGGTCGACGTCGGCACGCCGCTGGCGGCCGCGGCGCTCGCCGAGCTGGCGATGCACGGCGCGATCGGGCTGGAGCCCGGATCCTTCCTGTCCAGCGCGAAGCTCCGCGCCTCCGGGCGCACGGAGCCGGACCCGACGCTGGCCCGCGTGCTCGCGGTCGTCGCCGAGAAGCCGCGCGCGGTGTCGAGCGTGGTCGCGCGCGCCCAGAAGGGCCTGCGGGACGACCTGGCGCAGCGGCTGGTCGGCGCCGGGGTGCTGCGCCGCGAGGAGGACCGCGTGCTGGGGCTCTTCCCCCGCACCACCTGGCCGGCTGCGGACGTGCAGCGGGAGGCGGCGGTGAAGGAGCGCCTGCGGCAGGTGCTCGTCGTCGGCGCAGAGCCCGATGAGCGCACCGCGGTGCTCGCCGGCATCCTGGGCTCGCTGGACCGCGTGCCGCAGACGCTCGACCTGCGCGGCGCGGAGGCGCGGGAGGCGAAGCGCCGCGCGAAGGCGATCGCGCAGGGCGACTGGGCCTCGAAGGCCGTGTCCGAGGCGGTGCAGGCGATGATGATGGCCGTGATGACGCCGGTGATCGTGACGACGACCGCGGGGTCCTCGAGCTGATCCGTCCGCCGGGCGGGAGCGGCCGGCCGCTGGCCGGGCCGCGCCCGGCGGGGCGGTCGTAGCATCGACGTCGACGGGCGCGACGTCGCGCCCGAGGAAGAAGCCTGCGCATGACGACCGACTCCGCGCCGACCATCGTCAATCTGGCCGCGGAGGAGCGCTCCTTCCCGCCCACCGACGAGTTCGCGGCGCAGGCCAACGTCGACGCGTCCGTCTACGCGGAGGCGGACGCCGACCGGGTGGCCTTCTGGGGCGAGCGGGCGAAGCGGCTGACGTGGGCGGAGCCGTTCCGCCAAGTGCTGGACTGGTCGGACGCGCCGTTCGCGAAGTGGTTCACGGGCGGGAAGCTGAACGTCGCGGTGAACTGCCTGGACCGGCACGTCGAGGCGGGCCTCGGGGACCGGGTCGCGTACCACTTCGAGGGCGAGCCGGAGGGGGAGCGCAGCACGATCACCTACCGCGAGCTGACCGAGCGGGTCTGCCAGGCGGCGAACGTGCTGGAGGGGCTCGGCGTGCAGTCGGGCGACCGCGTCGCGATCTACATGCCGATGATCCCGGAGACGGTGATCGCGATGCTGGCGTGCGCGCGCATCGGGGCGCCGCACACGGTGGTGTTCGGCGGCTTCTCCGCCGACGCGCTGGCGACCCGGGTGCTCGACTGCGACGCGCGGGTGGTGCTGACGGCCGACGGCGGCTGGCGCAAGGGCGCGGAGGTGCCGCTGAAGCCGGTCGTCGACGAGGCGCTGCAGCAGTGCCCCGACGTGCGCAGCACGGTCGTGGTGAAGCGGACGGGCTCCGAGGTGACGATGACCCCGGGCCGCGACGTGTGGTGGCACGACACGGTCGACGTGGCGGAGCGCACCCACGAGGCGCAGGCGTTCGACGCGGAGCACCCGCTGTACGTCATGTACACCTCGGGCACCACCGGGAAGCCGAAGGGGATCCTGCACACCTCCGCCGGCTACCTGCTCGGCGCCTCGTGGACGCAGTGGGAGGTGTTCGACCTGAAGCCCGAGACCGACGTGTACTGGACGGCGGCCGACATCGGGTGGGTCACCGGCCACAGCTACGTCGTCTACGGGCCGCTGGCGAACGCCACGACCTCCGTCATCTACGAGGGCGCCCCCGACGCCCCGCACCGCGGCCGGTGGTGGGAGATCGTGCAGCGCTACGGGGTGACGATCCTGTACTGCGCGCCGACGGCGATCCGCACCTTCATGAAGTGGGGCGCCGAGGTGCCCGCCGGGTACGACCTGTCGAGCCTGCGGCTGCTGGGCAGCGTGGGGGAGCCGATCAACCCGGAGGCGTACGTCTGGTACCGCGACCACATCGGCGGCGGCCGCACCCCGGTGGTCGACACCTGGTGGCAGACCGAGACCGGGTCGCTGATGATCAGCCCGCTGCCCGGCGTGACCGCGGCGAAGCCCGGGGCCGCGATGCGGGCGCTGCCCGGGGTCGCCGCCGACGTCGTCGACGACGCGGGGCGGTCGGTGCCGAACGGGTCGGGCGGCTACCTGGTGCTCACCGAGCCGTGGCCGAGCATGCTGCGCACGATCTGGGGCGACGACGAGCGCTACCGGGAGACCTACTGGTCGCGGTTCCCCGGCAAGTACTTCGCCGGCGACGGGGCGAAGAAGGACGCCGACGGCGACCTGTGGCTGCTCGGCCGGGTCGACGACGTGATGAACGTGGCGGGGCACCGCCTGTCGACCACGGAGATCGAGTCCGCGCTGGTCGCGAACCCGAAGGTCGCGGAGGCGGCCGTCGTCGGCGCGAGCGACGAGACCACCGGTCAGGCCGTGGTCGCCTTCGTGATCCTGCGCGGCGACGCCGGTGACGGCGGTCCCGAGGTCGCCGCCGAGCTGCGCGACTTCGTGGCGAAGCAGATCGGCAAGATCGCCCGGCCCCGTCAGATCCTGGTCGTGGCCGAGCTGCCCAAGACCCGCAGCGGCAAGATCATGCGGCGCCTGCTGCGGGACGTCGCGGAGAACCGGGCCGTCGGCGACGTGACGACGCTGGCCGACACGTCCGTGATGGACGTCATCCGGAACGGCATGGCGACCGCCCCGCAGGAGGGCTGAACGGCGGACATGCCCGGGGGCGCTGCGCGCGATGCGGCGGAACCCGGTGATGTGACGATGCATGACCCCCGAACGGGAGTGTCGTGCTCGGCGTGTCGTGATCAATCCCCATACGTTCGATGGGTGATCAGAAACCGGTTCGTCGCCCTGGCCGTCGCAGCAGCCACCGCCCTCGGACTGGCCGCGTGCAGCGGCGGGGGAGCCGCGACGACCTCCTCGTCCGGCGCCGAGGGCTCGGGAGCGACCGCCCCCGAGCTGAAGCTGGGCTACTTCGCCAACATCACGCACGCCCCGGCGATCGTCGGGGTGCAGGACGGCACGTTCGAGAAGGCGCTCGGTGGCACGAAGCTGACCACCTCCGTCTTCAACGCCGGTCCCGCCGCGACCGAGGCCCTGCTGTCGGGCGCGGTCGACGCGACCTTCATCGGCCCGGGGCCGACCACGAACGCCTACGTGCAGAGCAAGGCGATCACGGTGATCGCCGGCACCGCGGCGAACGGCGCGGCGCTGGTCGTGAAGCCCGGGATCACGACGGCGGCCCAGCTGAAGGGCAAGAAGCTGTCGACGCCGCAGCTGGCGAACACCCAGGACATCGCGCTGCGCTACTGGCTGAAGCAGCAGGGCCTCACCACGACCGCGACCGGCGGCGGCGACGTGTCGATCCTGCCGCAGTCGAACGGCGACACGGTGAACGCCTTCAAGCAGGGCGAGATCGACGGCGCCTGGGTGCCGGAGCCCTTCGCGACCCAGCTGGTGAACGCGGGCGGCGAGGTGCTGGTCGACGAGCGCGACCTGTGGCCGGACAAGCGTTTCGTCACGACCAACCTGATCGT
>JAKONM010000278.1 GCA_022701925.1 Microbacteriaceae bacterium | reverse complement strand
GAGCAGGCGCAGCAGCGTGGTGCGGCGGCGCTGCACCACGGCGACGGCGTCCCCGGCGAGCGCCCCGACGGCGTCGCCCAGCCAGTAGCGCTCGTAGGCCCAGGTGGAGAGGAAGGCGGTGATCCGGGCGTCCTTGTGGGTGGCCGTGACCAGCACGTGGCTGAGCCAGGTGGTGGTGCCCTGCGCCCGGCGCTGCAGGTAGCGCAGGGCGTCGGCCAGGTCGTCGGGCAGCACCGTCCCCGCGCCGGTCAGCGCGGCGCGCATGGGTCCGAGCGGTCGGCGGACGTAGTCCGCGACGTCGAACGAGGGGCTGTCACTGGGCATCGGCGCATGGTATCCGGAGCCGGGACCCGATCGGATGCCCGACAGCCGCCCCAGAGATGGGCGCGGCGCTCCGGCGCGCATGGCTACGGTCGCAGCATGACTGCTCTGCTGCGCGTCGGGGACCCCGGCGCCGAGGTCCCCGTGCTGCTGCGCGACGGCCGCACCTTCGACCTGCGCCCCCTGACCGCCGACGTGGACGCCGCCTTCCTGGCCGCGGACGGGCTGCGCCGGGCGCGGGAGGCGGACCTGCCGCACATCGACGTCTCGGGGCAGCGGGTCGGACCGCCGATCGCCCGACCCGGCGCGGTCGTCTGCATCGGGCAGAACTACGCCGCGCACGCCGCGGAGTCGGGCAGCCCGCCGCCCGACCGCCCCATCGTCTTCTTCAAGCACCCGAACACGGTGGTCGGCCCGACGGACCCGATCCTGCTGCCGCCGGGGTCCGAGTCGCTGGACTGGGAGGTGGAGCTGGGCGTCGTGATCGGCACCGCGGCGCACCGGGTGGCGGAGGAGGACGCGCTGTCCCACGTCGCGGGCTACGTGGTCGGCAACGACGTGTCCGAGCGCACGTGGCAGCGCGCGGAGTCGGGCGGCCAGTGGTCGAAGGGCAAGATCTCGCCGACGTTCTGCCCGCTGGGGCCGATGCTCGTGCCCGCGGACGAGGTGGACCCGACCGCCCTGCGCATCTGGAGCCGCGTGAACGACGAGCCGCGGCAGGACTCGACGACGGGCGACATGGTGTTCTCGGTGGCGACGCTGATCGCCGACGTGTCCCGCTACGTGCGGCTCGACCCGGGCGACCTGCTGCTGACCGGCACGCCCGAGGGCGTCGCGATGTCGGGCCGGTACCCCTACCTGCGCGACGGCGACGTGGTGGAGGCGGGCATCGACGGGCTGGGCGCGCACCGCAGCCCGGTGGTGCGCGAGCGGGGGTGACCGCGCCGCTGCACGACGGCGAGGTGCCGGCGGACGAGCGGACGGTGCGCGCGCTGCTGCAGGAGCAGGCGCCGCACCTGGCGGACCTGCCGGTGCGCCGAGTCCGCGGCACCGGCACCGTGAACCACGTCTTCCGCGTCGGTGACGACCTCGCCGCGCGGCTGCCGCGGCTGCCCTCGTGGGAGGCCGACCTGACGCGGGAGGCCGACCTGCTGCCGGTCGTCGCCGCGGTGCTGCCGGTCGCCGTGCCGGAGCCGGTGCTGCTGGGAGTGCCGTCCTCCGCGTTCCCGCTGCGGTGGGGGCTGGTGCGGTGGATCGAGGGCGGGGTGCCGAGGGCCGGCGAGGTCGACGTCGACGGGCTGGCGGACGCGGTGATCGCGCTGCGGTCGCTGGACCCCGCCCCGCTGCCGGCGGCGGGGCGGCCGGCGTCGAGCGACCCCGAGCAGGCCGGGGCGGTGCGGGCGGCGGTCGCCGCGCTCGACGGCGTCGACCGGGGCGCGGTGACCGCGGCCTGGGCTTCGGCGCGCTCGGCGCCGGCGTGGGACGGAGTGCGCACGGCGGTCCACGCGGACCTGCTGCCGCCGAACCTGCTGGTGCGCGACGGGCGGCTGGCGGGCGTCCTCGACTGGGGCGGTGCCGGCGCCGGCGACCCGGCGAACGACCTGGTCCCGGCCTGGTCCTGCTTCCGAGGTCCCGACCGTGCGCGCTTCCGCGACCGGCTGGCCGCCGACGACGGGCAGTGGGCGCGCGCCCGCGGCATCGCGCTGGCGCAGGCGGTCGTGGCGATCCCGTACTACGAGCGCTCGATGCCGGAGTTCGCCGCGTTGAACCGGGCGACCCTGGCAGAGGTGCTGGCCGACCCGCCCTCCTGACGGGCTCGGGCCGAGCTGCGGACCGACTCCGACCCTCCTGCGGACGGGGCGGTGGCGGGTCAGGCGCCGACGTACCGCGCGAGGTGCTCGCCGGTGAGGGTGGAGCGCGCGGCGACCAGGTCGGCCGGCGTGCCCTCGAACACCACGCGGCCGCCCTCGTGCCCGGCACCGGGTCCGACGTCGATGATCCAGTCGGCGTGCGCCATCACGGCCTGGTGGTGCTCCACGACGATCACGGAACGGCCGGAGTCGACCAGGTGGTCGAGCAGGCCCAGCAGCTGCTCGACGTCGGCCAGGTGCAGCCCGGTCGTCGGCTCGTCCAGCACGAGGACCCCGTCCCGGTCCCCCATCCGCGTCGCCAGCTTCAACCGCTGCCGCTCCCCGCCGGAGAGCGTGGTCAGCGGCTGCCCGATCGTCAGGTAGCCGAGCCCCACGGCGACGAGGCGCGACAGGATCGCGTGCGCCGCCGGCACCCTCGCATCGCCGCCGAAGAACGCCTCGGCCTCGGCGACCGGCATCGCCAGCACCTCGCCGATGTCCCGCCCGGCCAGGCGCAGCTCGAGCACCGGCGCTCGGAAGCGCCGGCCGCCGCACTCCTCGCACGGGGAGGTGACGCCGTCCATCATCCCGAGGTCCGTGTAGACGACGCCCGCGCCGCTGCAGACCGGGCAGGCGCCCTCCGAGTTCGGGCTGAACAGGCCCGGCTTCACCCCGTTGGCCTTCGCGAACGCGGCGCGGATCGGGTCGAGCAGGCCCGTGTACGTGGCCGGGTTGCTGCGTCTCGAGCCGCGGATGGCGCGCTGGTCGATCGACACGACCCCTGCGGAGGCCGGGATCGACCCGTGCACCAGCGAGCTCTTGCCCGAGCCCGCGACGCCGGTGACGACGACCAGCACGCCGAGCGGCACGTCCACGTCGACGTCCCGCAGGTTGTTCGCGGTCGCCCCGCGCACCTCCAGCACGCCGGAGGGGGTGCGCACCGACTCCTTCAGCCGCGCCCGGTCGTCCAGGTGCCGACCGGTGAGGGTGCCGCTGGAGCGCAGCCCCTGCACCGTGCCCTGGAACACCACCTGACCGCCCGCTCGGCCGGCGCGCGGCCCGATGTCGACGACGTGGTCGGCGATGGCGATCGCCTCGGGCTTGTGCTCGACGACCAGCACGGTGTTGCCCTTGTCGCGCAGCCGCAGCAGCAGGTCGTTCATCCGCGCGATGTCGTGCGGGTGCAGGCCGATCGTCGGCTCGTCGAACACGTAGGTGACGTCGGTGAGGCTGCTGCCCAGGTGGCGGATCATCTTCGTCCGCTGCGCCTCTCCGCCGGACAGCGTGCCCGCCGGCCGGTCCAGCCCCAGGTAGCCGAGCCCGATCTCGACGAACGAGTCGAGCAGCCGCTGCAGCCCGTCGGTCAGCGGCGCGACCGACGGCTCGTCCAGGGTCCGCACCCACTCCGCCAGGTCGACGATCTGCATCGCGCACAGGTCCGCGATCGAGGCGCCGCGGATGCGGGAGGAGCGGGCGCCGGCGGCCAGCCGCGTGCCGCCGCACTCCGGGCAGGGCTGGAAGGCCACCGCCCGCTCCACGAAGGCTCGGACGTGCGGCTGCATCGCGTCGACGTCCTTCGACAGGATCGACCGCTGCACCTTCGGCACCAGGCCCTCGAAGGTGAGGTTCATGCTGCCGACCCTCACCTTCGTCGGCTCCCGGTGCAGGAAGTCGGCCAGCTGCTGCTCGGTGAAGTCGCGGATCGGGCGGTCGGCCGGGACGAACCCCGACTCCGTGTAGATGCGCACCAGCCAGCCGTCGGCGGAGTACCCGGGGACGGTGATCGCGCCGTCCGGCAGCGTCTTCGAGTCGTCGTAGAGCTGCGTCAGGTCGATGTCGGTGACGGCGCCCGTGCCCTCGCAGCGCGGGCACATGCCGCCCGTGAAGACCTCGTCCTCGATCGTTGTCACGGCCCCGGTCGAGGTGGTGCGGGTGCCGCTGGTGGACGAGCTCGGCACGTTGAACGAGTAGGCGGAGGGGCCGCCGATGCGCGGCTCCCCCAGCCGGCTGAAGAGGATGCGGAGCATCGCGTTCGCGTCCGTCGCGGTGCCGACCGTGGAGCGGATGTTCGCGCCCATGCGCTCCTGGTCGACGATGATCGCGGTCGTCAGGCCGTCGAGCACGTCCACGTCGGGCCGCGCCATCGAGCCCATGAAGCCCTGCACGAACGCCGGGTAGGTCTCGTTGATCAGGCGCTGCGACTCCGCGGCGATCGTGCCGAACACCAGCGAGCTCTTGCCGGAGCCGGAGACGCCGGTGAAGACGGTGAGCCGTCGCTTGGGCAGGTCGACGTCCACGTCGCGCAGGTTGTTGACCCGGGCTCCGCGCACCCGGATCGTCTCGTGGGCGTCGGCCGGGTGCTCCATGCGGCGACGATAGCCAGGGTCCCGCCCGCGCCGGGAGGGTCGGTCGAGCGCGGGCCTGGCCCCCGTCGGTGCCCCGTGCCATCGTGGAGGGGACGAGGAGGCATCCGTGAGCACTGCGGCGACGACCCCGGCGACGACCGCCTGGAAGCGGAACACCGGCCTCTTCATCGGCGGGCAGACGATCTCGCTGTTCGGCTCGATGGTGGTCCAGTACGCGGTCATGTGGTACGTCACCCTGCAGACCGGCTCGGCGATCGCCGTCGCCCTCTACGCGGTGTGCGCGTTCCTGCCGCAGGGGGTCGTCTCGATCTTCGGCGGGGTGTTCGCCGACCGGGTGAACCGCAAGGCGCTGATCGTCGCGGCCGACACCTCGACGGCGCTCGCCACCCTGGGCCTCGCGGTGCTGATGATGAACGGCGTCACCGACCTGTGGGTGATCCTGCTGGCCTGCGCCGTGCGTTCCGTCGGCGCCGGTTTCCAGCAGCCGACGGTGCAGGCGGTGATCCCGCAGCTGGTGCCGCAGGAGCACCTGCTGCGCGTGAACGGCCTGTTCCAGACCATCCAGTCCGGGCTCGCGCTGCTCGGTCCGGCGGTCGCGGGCGCGGTGTTCGGCGCGTTCGGCATCGTGCCCGTCTTCTTCATCGACGTCGTCACCGCCCTGATCGGCGTCGGGGTGCTGCTCGCGGTCACCGTGCCGACCCTGCAGGCCGTGAGCGACCGCACCACCGGGTTCCGCGAGGACCTGGTGGAGGGCGCGCGCTTCATCTGGCGGCACGGCTTCATCCGCTGGCTGATGGTGCTGTTCGCCGTGATCATCGTGCTCACCGGTTCGCCGAGCTTCGTGACCCCGCTGCTGATCGCGCAGGAGTGGGGGCGCGACGTGTGGCTGCTGACGCTGCTCGAGCTCGCCTTCAGCATCGGCATGCTGCTCGGCGGCGTGGCGGTGTCGACCGTGCTGGCGAAGCGCAGCCGGATCCGGATGATCGTGCTGTCCTCGTTCGGCTTCGGCGTCTTCTCGCTCGGCCTCGGCCTGGTGCCCGCCCTGTGGGCCTTCTACGCGCTGATGTTCGCGTTCGGGGCGATGGTGCCCCTCTTCTCCGCCCCGTTCATGACGCTGATCCAGGAGGCGGTGCCGCCGGAGAAGCAGGGGCGCGTCTTCAGCTACGTGACGATCGTCATGGCGCTGGCCTTCCCGCTCGGCATGGTGGCGTTCGGCCCGATCGCGGAGGGCGCTGGCGTGCGCGCGCTGCTGGTGGGCACCGGGGTGCTGGCGATCGCGGTCACCGGGATCGCGATCCTGCTGCCCTCCGGCCGCAGCGCGATGCGGGCCGCCGCGGCGGGCGCGACACCGGCGCGGACGGCCGAGCGGGTCGAGGAGGAGGCCGACGCCGGCTGAGCCGCCGTCCCCGCGCCGGCCGTCAGGCCAGCAGCTCCCGGACGTCGGAGGCGGAGAGGGCGCTGGCCGCGGCCGCCTGGTCGCCGCCGCCCCCGTCGATGACGGCGTCGAACAGCTCGCGCTTCACCTGCTTGAGCGCCATCACCTTCTCCTCGATGGTGTCCTTGGCCACCAGCCGGTAGACCATCACCTGGCGCTGCTGCCCGATGCGGTGCGCGCGGTCCACGGCCTGCGCCTCCGCCGCCGGGTTCCACCAGGGGTCGAGCAGCACGCAGTAGTC
>JAKONM010000252.1 GCA_022701925.1 Microbacteriaceae bacterium | reverse complement strand
CACGCCGTCGGCCCGGTGGATCACGGCCACCCGCAGGTCGCCGCCGGCCGGCTGCGCGGTGTCGACCGCCAGCACGAGGTCGGCTGCGGCGCCCAGCAGTGCGGCGGACGGCGCACGCGGCACGCCCGCCTCGGTGACGCGGGCGGTGGTCCCGCGCTCCGCGATGCGGCGCAGCAGGGCGCCCGCAGCCCCGCGGTCGTGCCGCGCGCCGCTGAGGATCGCGGCGGAGGCGGTCTGACTGAGCGCCTCCACGTCGTCGACCGTGCGGGCGGAGCACGCCTCCCCCGGCTCGAGGAAGGCCACGTTCACCGCGATCACGTCGTCGCGCCACCACACCGGCACCGCGATGGCGCCGCGGTGCATCGACGGTCCGCCGCGGGTGAGGTGCCCGCCCGGCAGCTGCGCGTAGTCCGCGACGACGACCGGGCGGCGGGCGGCCACGGCACGGCCGGTCGCGCCCTCGTCCAGCGGGAAGCTGCGGCCCAACCGGCAGGCGACGCCGTGCTCCGCCGCCTTCGTGTAGGTGCCCGACGCCGCGTCCACCACCGACACCGCACCGCACGGCGAGCCGGTGATCCGCGTCGTCTGCGCCAGCAGCCGCTGCAGCACGGGGTCCAGCCGCAGGTCGCCGTAGAGGTCGGCGACCGCGCGATCGAGCCGGAGGGCCCCGGGGCCTGCTCCGGCCCGGTCCGCCGCGTCGTCGCGGCCGCCCAGCAGGGTCGACATCGCGCTCACCATACGGCCGCCGCAGCCCGGGGCCGGCTGGGAGCCGCAGTCCCGCGGTCGACGGGGGCGCGGAGTCAGTGCGCGGGCTGCTGCCCGGGCGCTCCGGGCGGCGGCGGGACGCTGAGCCGACGCAGCGCCACGTGCACCAGCGGTCCGATCGTCACGGCGAACAGCACGGTCGCGACGCCGACGACGCCGCCCAGCAGCCAGCCGATCAGCAGCACCGTCGCCTCCACGCTGCAGCGCGCCGCCCAGATCGGCACGCCGAAGCGGCGGTGCAGCCCGGTCATCAGGCCGTCGCGCGGGCCGGGCCCGAGGCCCGCGCCGACGTACAGGCCGCTGGCGAAGGCGGTCAGCGGGATGCTGACCACGACGAAGACGACTTGCTCCAGCAGCCCCGTGGCGGTCGGGAAGATCCGCAGCCCCAGGTCGATGACGGGGCCGATGATGACCGCGTTGGCCAGCGTGCCGAGGCCGGGCGCCTGCCGCAGCGGGATCCACAGCGCCAGCACGACGAACGACAGCAGCAGCGTCGTGGTGCCGAGCGACAGGCCGGCGACGCGGGCGAGGCCCTGCCCGAAGACGTTCCAGGGGTCGAGGCCCAGGCCGCTGCGCAGCAGCAGCGCTGCGGCGAGCCCGAACAGCACCAGGCCGACCAGCAGCTGCGCCGTGCGCCGCACGGGCCGATCGCGGACCACCGTGAGCAGGTCGCGGGCGGGCACCAGCAGCACGGTATCGGCGCGCGGCCTCGATCCGCCGCGGGGCGCGGTCTAGCGTCGAAGCATGACGACCGACGGCGCCGCGACCTGGACGGAGATCGACACCCTGGAGGCGCTGGTCGCCCTGATCGGCGAGCCGGGGCAGCGCGCCCGCGACAAGGGCCGGCCCGCGCTGGTGGACGCCGACCGCGCCTGGCTGGCGGCGTCGCCGTTCTGCATGATGGCGACCGCCGACGCGGAGGGCCGCTGCGACGCCTCCCCGAAGGGCGACCCCGCCGGGCAGCTGGTGCACGTGATCGACGACCGCACGATCGCGATCGCCGAGCGCCCGGGCAACAAGCGGGCCGACGGCTACCGGAACATCCTGACCAACCCGCACGTCGGGCTGAACTTCTTCATCCCCAGCCGCGGCGACACGCTGCGGGTGAACGGGCGGGCCCGGCTGGTCGCCGAGGCCCCGTTCTTCGACGAGATGGTCGTGAAGGGCCATCGCCCGCTGCTGGCGGTCGTGGTCGACGTCGAGGACGTCTTCTTCCACTGCGCCAAGGCCTTCATGCGCTCGGGGCTGTGGCGTCCGGAGACGTGGGCGCCGGAGGCGGGGGTGCCGCGGCGCGCGGTGCTGGCGCAGCAGGTGGAGCCGGACGGGCGGACCGTCGAGCAGCTGGACGAGTACTACCGCCCCGAGAACTACGGGCAGGGCCTGTACGCCTGAGCCGGGCTCCCGACCAGGAACGGGACAGCGGACCAGGGGGCTCCCCTGGTCCGCCGTCCCGTCCCTGATCAGCCCGTCCTGAACCGCGCTTGACCTCAAGCGCTTGAGGTCTGGTGTGCTGCCTGCATGACCACCTCGACCATGCAGGAGACGGAGCGGATGACCGGGCTGCCCGGCCCGACCCTCCGCTACTACGAGCAGATCGGCCTGATCGGGCCGGTCGCGCGCGACGACAGCAGCGGCCACCGCCGCTACACCGACCACGACGTCGACACGCTGCAGGCGCTGGCGTGCCTGCGGGCGATGGGCGTGGGCGTGGAGGACATGCGCACCTACACGGCGAACCGCGCGCAGGGGCGGGCGGCGGCCGGGGCGCAGCGCGACCTGCTGGCCCGGCACGCCCGGCGCGTGGAGGGCGAGATCGAACGCCTGCAGGTGCACCTGCGGTGGCTGGAGGCGAAGGCCGCGCTGTGGGACGCCCGCGACCGGCAGGACGACGCTGCGGAGGCGGCCGCAGCGCAGCGCGTCGGCGCGGTGCTGCCCGAGCTCGCGGCGGCGATCCGATGACCAGGGTGCTCGTGACCGGCGGCACCGGCTACCTGGCGACCCGGCTGATCGCGGACCTGCTGCGCGGCGGGGCGGAGGCGACCACCACGATCCGGTCGGCGGAGCGGGAGGGCGCGGTGCGCGAGGCCGTGCGCCGCGGCGGCGCGGACGACGCCGGTCTGCGGTTCGTCGTCGCGTCGCTCACGGCGGCGGACGGATGGGCGGAGGCCGCCGCCGGCGCCGAGGAGGTGCACCACGTCGCGTCGCCGATGATCCAGACGACCGACCCGGACGAGGTGGTCGGCCCCGCCCGGGACGGCGCGCTGCACGCGCTGCGGGCCGCGCGCGACGCCGGCGCCCGCAGGGTGGTGCTCACCTCCTCCTTCGCCGCGGTCGGCTACTCGCCCAAGCCGGTGCGGGACTACGACGAGTCCGACTGGACCGACCCCGAGACACCCGGGCTGCCCGCATACCCGCGGTCAAAGGCGGTCGCCGAGCGCGCGGCGTGGGACTTCGTGGAGCGGGAGGGCGGCGGGCTCGAGCTGGTCGTGCTGAACCCGACGTGGATCGCCGGCCCCACCCTGACCGCTGAGGCGCGCTCGTCGCTGCAGCTCTTCACCGCGATGCTCGGCGGGCGGATGGCCGCGGCTCCCCGGCAGCGGTTCGGGGTGGTCGACGTGCGGGACGTCGCCGCGATGCACCTCGCGGCGATGCGGACGCCGGAAGCGGCGGGCAGGCGCTACCTGCTGCTCGCCGACGGCGGCACGACCACCTGGCTCGGCGTCGCGCAGGTGCTGCACGATCGCCTCGGCCCGCTGGCCGACCGCGTGCCGACGACCGAGGCGCCCGGCGACGAGCCGTCCCCGCTGACCATCCGCAACGCGCGGGCGAAGCGCGAGCTGGGCTTCGCCCCGCGGCCGGCCGCGGACACGCTGGTCGAGACCGTGGAGAGCATGCGCGACCTGGGGATGCTCGGCAGCCCCTGACCCGCTGCGACCAGGAACGGGACAGCGGACCAGGGGGTCCCCTGGTCCGCTGTCCCGTCCCTGGTCAGGGCGCGGCCGTCAGTCGCCCTTCACGTTCACCAGCTGGCGCAGCACGTGCCGCACCGTCACCAGGTCCTCCGCGTCGGCCATCACCTGGTCGATCGGCTTGTAGGCCTGCGGGATCTCGTCCAGGAACGCCGCGGTGTCCCGGTACTCGATGCCCGCCATCGCCTCGCGCAGCTGCGCGACGGTGAAGGTCTTCCGTGCCCTCGACCGCGAGTAGGCGCGGCCCGCGCCGTGCGGCGAGGAGTCGAGCGCCATGCGGTTCCCGCGCCCCTCCACCACGTAGGACGCCGTGCCCATCGAGCCCGGGATCAGGCCCGGGTCCCCCTCGCGCGCCTGGATCGCACCCTTGCGGGACAGCCAGACGTCGCGGCCGAAGTGCCGCTCCTGCTGCGTGAAGTTGTGGTGGCAGTTGATCCGCTCCTGCTCCTCCACGGCCGTGCCGAGGTGCTCGGAGAGCTGGCGCACGACCCGGTCCATCATCTCCTCGCGGTTCAGCAGGGCGAAGCGCTGCGCCCACCGCAGCTCGGCGATGTACCGGTCGAACTGGTCGGTGCCCTCGACCAGGTAGGCCAGATCGCGGTCCGGCAGCTCGATCCACAGCCGCCGCATCTCCGCCTGGGCGACCGTGATGTGCGCCTGCGCGATGCGGTTCCCGACGCCCCGGCTGCCGGAGTGCAGGAACAGCCACACCGTGTCCGCCTCGTCGACCGACACCTCGATGAAGTGGTTGCCGCTGCCGAGCGACCCCAGCTGCTGCGCCCACGACCGGGCGTAGGCCGCCGGATCGAAGCCGGCCTCCTCCGCCAGCGCGGTCAGCTCGGCGACGCGCGGCTCGGCGGTCGCGACGATCCTGCGGTTGTTCGCGCCCGCCGACAGCGGGATCGCCCGCTCGATCTGCTGCCGCAGGCCGGCCAGGTCGCCCCTGCTCAGCAGGTCGGCGCGGTCGAACTGCGTGCGGACGGCGATCATCCCGCACCCGATGTCCACCCCGACGGCCGCCGGCATGACCGCTCCGAGGGTCGGGATGACGGAGCCGACGGTGGCGCCCAGTCCCAGGTGCGCGTCGGGCATCAGCGCCAGGTGCGGGTGGATGAAGGGCATGGTCGAGGTGCGCCGCGCCTGCTCCAGCGTGCTCTCCTCGAGCACGCTGGCCCAGCTGAACAGGCGGTGCGTGATCTTCTGCATGGCCATGAGGCCTCCTTGCGGTGGAGCGGCGGCCTGGGCCGCTGCTCCCGGGATGGAGGCATGCGGAACGACCCGGACCGAGACCGATCCGGGTGCGAACGAGCGTTCGTGCTACGCGGAGCGGTGCGGGAGGAGCTGCAGGTACTCAGGTCGGTGGAGTCGATTGCTGGATCGCATCGCGTCTCCTCCGTCCCGTCCTGGCAGTCCCGCGCCGGTCGGCGCAGCCGGGCAACGATACGGACGAGGGCCGCAGCCGTCAATGGTCCGCCGCCATCACTCCGCGCGCTCCTGGGCGGGCGGCGCTGCGCCCGAGCGTCAGTTCCAGACGGGCATGCTGCCCTCGGCGTAGCGGGCGCCCGCCGCGCCCTCCGGCACGATCTCGTGGATCGCGGCCAGGTCGTCCGCGGTCAGGGTCACGTCTGCGGCGCCGACGTTCTCCTCCAGGCGCCGCTGGCTGCGGGTGCCAGGGATGGGCGCGATGTCGTCGCCCTGCGCCAGCAGCCAGGCCAGCGCCAGCTGCGGGGTCGTGATGCCCTTCGACGCCGCCAGCTCACCGAGCCGGTCGATGGCCCGCTTGTTCTGCACGAAGGCCTCCCCCTGGAAGCGCTGGTTGGTGCGGCGGAAGTCGCCCTCGTCGTACTCCT
>JAKONM010000228.1 GCA_022701925.1 Microbacteriaceae bacterium | reverse complement strand
GAGGAGGCGGTCGCGGACCTGGCGGCGGAGTCGGAGCGGGTCGCCCGGCTGCGCGACCGGGCGCTGGCCGGCCTGCTCGCCGTGCTGCCGCAGGCGGTGCTGCGCGGCGCCGCGCCGGGGGAGGGGCGCCTGCCCGGCAACCTGCACGTGACGGTGCCGGGCGCGGACGGCGAGTCGATGCTGCTGCTGCTCGACGCGGCCGGCGTCTCGGTCGGCACGGGCTCCGCGTGCCTCGCCGGGGTGACCCGCGTCTCGCCGGTGCTGCTGGCGGCGGGGGTGCCGCCGGAGGAGGCGCGCGGCGCGCTGCGCATCACCTTCGGCCACGCCTCCACCGACCAGGACGTCGACGCGCTGCTGGCGGCGCTGCCGGGCGTCGCACGCCTGACCGCCCGCCGACCGGGTCCGACCTCGTAGGCGGTCCGTCGGCGGCACCGGCACCCGGAGGGGGGATCGCGACGGCCGCGGGGCCCGTGCCACGGTGAGCCCGTCGCGGGTGCCCCGCCCGCGACCCGCGTGCACCCACACGCAGCCCCCTTCCTCCCCGAGGGAACTCCCGTGCCCGCTGGTCCCCGCGCGCTTCCGCGCACCCTCGCCGTGCTCCTGACCGCCACCGCGGTCGCCGGCTCCCTGCTCGCCGCCGCACCCGCCTCGGCGGACGAGCGCCGCGCGGCCGTCCCCGCCGCCTCGCCCGCCTGGGCGTCCGCCGCCGCCGACCGCGGCGCCGCCCGCGCCTCGCTGCGGATCGACGTGCAGGTGGCGATGCGGCTGCCGGACGAGCAGGCCGCGGAGGACTTCGCCACCGCCGTGTCGACGCCGGGGGACCCGCAGCACCGCCGTCCGCTGTCGCCGGCCGACTGGATCGCCCGCTTCGCGCCCGCCCAGGCGGACGTCGACGCCGTGGTCGCGGCCGCCGCGCAGGAGGGCCTGACCGTGAAGACGGTCCCCGCCAGCCGCCTGTTCGTGCTGCTGACCGGCACCGTCGACGAGGTCGACGCCTTCTTCGCCACCCGCGTGCACGCCTTCGCGACCGCCGGCGAGACCCGCCTGGCGCCCGCCGCCCCCGTCTCGCTGCCGCGCCGCGTCGCCGGCCGCGTCGCCGCGGTGACCTTCGGCCACGCCCTCGTCACCTCGCGCGCAGTCACTCCTGCGAAGGCGCCCGCGACGACCGTCCGCTGCTCGTCCACCTGGCGGCAGCACGTGATCCGCATCCCGAAGGCCTACGGCGCCACCGCCGCGGGCACGCCCGGCTGCGGCTACACCGCGCAGCAGCTGCGCGCCCTGTCCGGCCTCGACGGAGCGGGCCCGGACGGCCGCGGCCAGACGGTCGCGGTGATCGACGCGTTCGGGTCGCCCACGATGCGCGCCGACCTGGCGCGCTACTCCGCCCGCAACGGCCTGCCCGCGGCGGACTACGCCGAGCACGTGCCGGCCCGCACCGACTGGGACGCGTCCTCGTCGTGCGACCCGGCCGGCTGGGCGGTCGAGCAGTCCATGGACCTGCAGGCCGTCCACGCGATCGCCCCGAGGGCGCGCCTGGTCTACGTGGGCGCCGCCGACTGCGGCTACGGCTTCGACGTCGCCGTCTCCACGGTGCTGGACCAGGGCCTCGCCTCGATCGTCTCGAACAGCTGGGGCTCGGTCGGCCTCGACACCCTCGCGGCCGGCCCGCTCGGCGACGACGCGACCCTGGCGGAGCTGACCGTGAACCTGCACCAGCACGTGCAGGCGGCCGGCCAGGGCGTCGGCCTCTACTTCGCCAGCGGCGACTACGGCGACGACGCGGGCGTCCTCGGGCAGCCGGCGGTGGACTTCCCGGCGTCGTCCCCCTGGGTCACGGCGGTGGGCGGCACCACCTCCGGGCTCGGCGCGAAGGGCGCCCACCTGTTCTCCGCCCCGTGGGGCACGAGCATCGCCGTGGCGGAGCGGGGCGCCTGGACGACGCGGCTGCCCGGCGTCTTCGCCAGCGGTTCCGGCGGCGGGCTCAGCTCGCTGTTCACGCCGCCCGCGTACCAGCGCGGCGTCGTGCCGGGCTGGCTGTCGCAGGGGGCCCGCGCGCTGCCCGACGTCGCCGCGGTGGGCGCGCCGCAGACCGGGATGTCGGTGCTGGTCACCGCCCGCGGTGCCGTGCGCACGCAGGTGGTGGGCGGCACGTCGCTGGCCACCCCGATCGTCGCCGCCCAGGCCGCCCTGGCGCAGCAGCGGGCCGGCCGACCCCTGGGCTTCCTGAACCCGCGGCTGTACGCGGCCGCGGCGGCCGGGGCAGTGCGGGACGTCGCGCCGTCGAGGGTGCGCCGCTTCGTCGCCACCACGCAGCAGGGCGCGACCCTGCTGCTCACCTCCGACCGGGACTCGTCGCTGCAGGCGCGCCGCGGCTGGGACGCGGCCACCGGGGTGGGCGAGCTGACGGCCGCCTCGCTGCGCGCCCTGGCGCGGTGACCCGCCTAGCCTGGACGCCGTGAAGGTGCTGGCGGCGATGAGCGGGGGCGTCGACTCCGCGGTCGCCGCCGCCCGCGCGGTCGACGCCGGCCACGACGTGACCGGCGTGCACCTGGCGCTGAACCGGAACGCGGGCACCCTGCGCGAGGGCGCCCGCGGCTGCTGCACGGTCGAGGACGCCCTGGACGCCCGGCGGGTCGCCGACGCGATCGGCATCCCCTTCTACGTCTGGGACTTCAGCGAGCGGTTCGCGGAGGAGGTCGTGGACGACTTCGTCGCCGAGTACGCCGCCGGCCGCACCCCGAACCCGTGCCTGCGCTGCAACGAGCGCATCAAGTTCGCCGCCCTGCTCGACCGCGCCGTCGCCCTGGGCTTCGACGCCGTCTGCACCGGGCACTACGCCGTGCTGCGCATCGGCGAGGACGGCGCGCGCGAGCTGCACCGCGCCTCCGACGAGGCGAAGGACCAGTCCTACGTGCTCGGCGTGCTGACGGCGGAGCAGCTGGCGCACGCGATGTTCCCGCTGGGGGAGACCCCGTCCAAGGCGGTCGTCCGCGCCGAGGCGGAGGTCCGCGGCTTCCGGGTGGCGGCGAAGCCCGACAGCCACGACGTCTGCTTCATCCCGGACGGCGACACCCGCGGCTGGCTGGCGGCGCGCCTCGGCAGCGAGCCCGGCGACGTCGTCGACGAGGCCGGCGGCGCGGTCGGCCGGCACGACGGCGCCCACGCCTACACGGTGGGCCAGCGCCGCGGACTCGCCCTCACCCGGCCCGCGCCGGACGGGCGCCCGCGCTTCGTGCTCGAGGTGCGGCCGGCGTCGAACACGGTCGTCGTGGGGCCGAAGGAGTCGCTCGCCGTGGTCGAGCTGGCGGGCGGCCGCGTCAGCTGGGCGGGGGAGCCCCCGGCCGGGCTGGAGCAGGGCATCGACTGCCACGTGCAGGTGCGGGCGCACGCGGACCCCGTGCCCGCCACGGCGCGGACGGCGGCCGGCGAGCTGGTCGTGCGCCCGCTGGAGCCCATCGCGGGGCTCGCGCCCGGGCAGAGCGCGGTGCTCTACTCCGGCACGCGCGTGCTGGGCCAGGCCACGGTCGACCGCACGACGCGCGCCGCCTGATCGCAGGCCTCTTTCTGCGGCCCGTCCGCCCCTCAGCGGCTGTCGGCGGGCGACCCTATGCTCACCCCATGACCGACACCGCGACGGATCCGGCCGCCGAGGTCGCGGCGCTCACCGAGCGCATCACCGCCCTGCGCGGCGAGTACTACGAGGGCAACGCCTCCACCGCGTCGGACCAGGAGTACGACGGGCTCGTGCGGCGGCTGCAGCGGCTCGAGGAGCAGCACCCGGAGCTGCTGCGGCCGGACAGCCCCACGCGGACGGTCGGCGGCACGCCGCAGAACACCCTGTTCGCCCCCGTGGTCCACGCCGACCCGATGCTCAGCCTGGACAACGTCTTCAGCCGCTCCGAGTTGGAGGCCTGGGCGGAGAAGGTGCAGCGCGATGCCGAGAAGCGGCTGCCGGAGGCGCCGATCCGCTGGCTCAGCGAGCTGAAGATCGACGGCCTGGCGATCAACCTGCGGTACGAGCGGGGCGTGCTGACCAGCGCCGCCACCCGCGGCGACGGCGTGACCGGCGAGGACGTCACGCAGAACGTGCGCACCATGGGGTCGATCCCCGTCCGCCTGCTCGGCACCGGGCACCCCGACCTGGTGGAGGTGCGCGGCGAGATCTTCTTCCCGGTCGAGGCGTTCGACGCCCTGAACGCCCGTCAGCACGACGCGGGCGAGCGGCCTTTCGCCAACCCCCGCAACGCGGCCGCCGGCTCCCTGCGGCAGAAGGAGGAGGGCAAGTCGCCCGAGCGGCTGGCGCTGATGAAGGCGCGCATCCGGGCGCTGCGCATGCTCGTCCACGGCGTCGGGGCCTGGCCGGTCGAGCAGATCGAGCGCACCGAGGCCGCGCCCGCCGGTCCGGTGACCGCGCAGAGCCAGGTCTACGGCCTGCTGGCGGAGTGGGGCCTGCCCACCTCCACCCACTACCGCGTGTTCGACTTCGTCGACGAGGTGTGGGGCTTCATCGAGCACTACCGCGCTGCCCGCGCCGGCGTGGAGCATCAGATCGACGGCATCGTGATCAAGGTCGACGACCTCGACCTGCACGTCGCCCTCGGCGCCACCAGCCACTCGCCCCGGTGGGCGACCGCCTTCAAGTACCCGCCGGAGGAGGTGCACACGAAGCTGCTCGACATCGTCGTCTCCGTGGGCCGCACCGGCCGCGCGACGCCGTTCGCGCAGATGACGCCGGCCGAGGTCGCCGGCTCCGTCGTGCGCCAGGCGACGCTGCACAACCAGGACGTGGTGCGCGCGAAGGGGGTGCTGATCGGCGACACCGTGGTGCTGCGCAAGGCGGGCGACGTGATCCCCGAGGTGCTGGGGCCGGTCGTCGAGCTGCGCGACGGCTCCGAGCGCGAGTTCGTGATGCCGACGGCCTGCCCCGAGTGCGGCACCGGGCTGCGGCCCGCCAAGGAGGGCGACGTCGACCTGCGCTGCCCGAACGCGCGCAGCTGCCCCGCCCAGGTGCGCGGCCGCGTCGAGCACATCGGCTCGCGGGGCTCCCTGGACATCGAGGCGCTGGGCGAGGTCACGGCCGCCGCCCTCACGCAGCCGACGGTGCCCGAGCGGCCGCCGCTCGTCACCGAGGCGTCGCTGTTCGACCTGACGATGGACGACCTGCTGCCGATCCGCGTGGTGCCCCGCGACCCGGAGACCGGGATGCCGCGGCTGAACGACGACGGCTCGCCCCGGCTGCTGGCGCCGTTCGAGCGCAACGCGAGCGCGGAGGAGCGGCGGGCGGCGAAGGAGGCGGGCGCCCCGCTGGACCCCGGCGCCCGCATGCCGTCGAAGCAGGCCGTCGACCTGCTGGCGAACCTGGAGATCGCGAAGACCAAGGACCTGTGGCGCTACCTGGTCGGGCTGTCGATCCGCCACGTCGGGCCGGTCGCCGCTCGGGCGCTCGCCGCGCACTTCGGCTCGATGACCGCGATCCGGGCCGCCTCCCGCGACGAGCTGGCGGGCGTCGACGGCGTCGGACCGATCATCGCCGACGCGCTGATCGAGTGGTTCGCCGTCGACTGGCACGCGGAGATCGTCGACCGCTGGGCCGCGGCCGGGGTGCGGCTCGAGATCCCCGGGCACCCGGGGCCCGGCGAGGCCGACACGGCGCCCAGGGGTCCGCTGGCGGGGGTGACGGTCGTGGTCACCGGCACCGTCGAGGGGTTCACCCGCGAGGAGGCGGAGGAGGCGATCCTGGCCGCCGGCGGCAAGTCCGGATCCTCCGTGTCGAAGCGCACCGCCTTCGTGGTGATCGGGGCGAACCCCGGCGCCAGCAAGCTGACGAAGGCGGAGGCGCTCGGCACCCCGCAGCTGGACGCCGACGGCTTCCGGGCGCTGCTCGAGGGCGGTCCCGCGGCGGTGCTCCCGCCCGAGCCCGACGAGCCCGCGACCGACGCCGCCGGCTAGCGGGCCGCTGCTGGTCCGTGCGAGCGCTCCGCGGGACCAGCGGCGGAGCGCCCCGGCAGGGCCGCGGCGCCGGCGATGGGGAGGGCCCGGCGGGGGCGCCCGGATAGGGTGGAATCCATGCCCGACGCACCCGCGGTGATCACGGTCGCCGACGTCCAGCACCTGGCGGGCCTGTCCCGCATCGCCCTCTCCGCGGAGGAGGTGGAGCACCTGGCCGGCGAGCTGACGCAGATCGTCGAGAGCGTCCGACGGGTGCAGCAGGTCGTCACGCCCGACGTCCCGGCCACCAGCCACCCGCTGCCGCTCGAGGGCGCCCCGCGGCCCGACGTGGTCGGCCTCGTGCTGACGCAGGAGCAGGTGCTGTCCGGCGCCCCCGCGGCGCGCGACGGCCGCTTCGTGGTGCCGGCGATCCTGGGGGAGGAGCAGTGAGCGAGCTGATCCGCTGGTCCGCCGCCGAGCTGGCGGAGCGCCTGACCGCCGGCGACGTGTCGAGCGTCGAGGCCGTGCGCGCGCACGTCGACCGCATCGCAGAGGTCGACCCCGACGTGCACGCCTTCCTCCACGTCGCGGGCGACGCGGCGCTGGCGCGCGCCGAGCAGATCGACCGGCAGCGCGCCGACGGCGCCGAGCTGGGCCCGCTGGCCGGCGTGCCGATCGCGATCAAGGACGTGCTCTGCACGAAGGACATGCCCTCGACCGCGGCCTCGAGGATCCTCGAGGGCTGGATCCCGCCCTACGACGCCACCCCGGTCGCCCGGCTGCGCGCGGCGGGCCTGGTGCCGCTGGGCAAGACGAACATGGACGAGTTCGCGATGGGCTCGTCCACCGAGCACTCCGCCTACGGCCCCACCCGCAACCCGTGGGACCTCACGCGCATCCCCGGCGGCTCGGGCGGCGGCTCCGCCGCCGCGGTGGCCGCCTTCGAGGCCCCGGTCGCGCTGGGCAGCGACACCGGCGGCTCCATCCGGCAGCCGGCCGCCGTGACCGGCTCGGTGGGCGTGAAGCCGACGTACGGCGGTGTCAGCCGCTTCGGCGCGATCGCGCTGGCCTCCAGCCTCGACCAGGTCGGGCCGGTCAGCCGAGCCGTGCTCGACGCGGCGCTGATCCACGACGTGATCGGCGGCCACGACCCTCTGGACGCGACCAGCATCCCCGACGCCTGGCCGTCGATGGCGGCGGCCGCCCGGGAGGGCGCCGCGTCCGGCTCGCTCGCCGGCGTGCGGGTCGGGGTGGTGCGGCAGCTGAACGGCGACGGCTTCCAGGCCGGCGTGCGGCAGCGCTTCGCCGAGGCCCTGGAGCGCATGGCCGCCGCGGGCGCGGAGGTCGTGGAGGTCGAGGCGCCGAACTTCGAGCATGCCATCAGCGCCTACTACCTGATCCTGCCCGCCGAGGCGAGCAGCAACCTGGCGAAGTACGACTCGGTGCGCTTCGGCCTGCGCGTGGAGCAGGCCGGCAGCACCACGGAGCAGATGATGGCCCGATCGCGCGAGGCCGGCTTCGGCCCCGAGGTGAAGCGCCGCATCATCCTGGGCACCTACGCGCTCTCCGCCGGCTACTACGACGCCTACTACGGCAGCGCGCAGCAGGTGCGCACCCTCGTGCAGCGCGACTTCGACGCGGCGTTCGAGCAGGTGGACGTGCTGGTGTCGCCGTCGACGCCGACGACGGCGTTCCCGCTCGGGCAGAAGGTCGACGACCCGATGGCGATGTACCTGAACGACGTCACCACGATCCCGGCGAACCTGGCGGGCGTGCCCGGCATGGGCCTGCCGATCGGCCTGGCGCCGGAGGACGGCCTGCCCGTGGGGCTGCAGATCATGGCGCCCGCGCGGCAGGACGCGCGCCTGTACCGCGTCGGCGCCGTCGTCGAGGCGCTGCTCGAGGCGGAGTGGGGCGGCCCGCTGCTGGCGCAGGCCCCGCAGCTGGGCGGCACGCGGTCGCCGCTGCAGTTCGCCGCCACCCCCGGCACGGCCCCGGCGGCCGGCACGGGCACCGAACCGGACGGAGGGACGCGCTGATGGCGACGGACGTGCTGATGGGCTTCGACGAGGCGCTCGAGCGCTACGAGCCCGTGCTGGGCTTCGAGGTGCACGTCGAGCTGTCGACGGCGACCAAGATGTTCTCCTCCGCGCCCAACCCGGCCGCGGCCGGTGCCGAGTCGGCGCAGCCCAACACCATGGTGGCGCCCGTCGACATGGGGCTGCCCGGCGCCCTGCCGGTGGTCAACGCGCAGGCCGTGCGGTACTCGATCTCGCTGGGGCTCGCGCTCGGCTGCTCGATCGCGCCGTCCAGCCGCTTCGCGCGCAAGAACTACTTCTACCCCGACCTCGGCAAGAACTACCAGATCAGCCAGTTCGACGAGCCGATCGCCTTCGAGGGCTCCGTCGAGGTCGAGCTGGAGGACGGCTCGCAGCTGACGGTGCCGATCGAGCGGGCGCACATGGAGGAGGACGCGGGCAAGCTGACCCACGTCGGCGGCGCCACCGGCCGCATCCAGGGCGCCGACCACTCGCTGGTCGACTACAACCGCGCGGGCGTGCCGCTGGTCGAGATCGTCACGAAGCCGATCTACGGCGCCGAGCACCGCGCGCCCGAGATCGCGAAGGCCTACGTGGCGACGATCCGCGACATCGTGCGGTCGCTCGGCATCTCCGAGGCGCGCATGGAGCGCGGCAACCTGCGCTGCGACGCGAACGTGTCGCTGCGGCCCCGCGGCCAGCAGGCGCTGGGCACGCGCACCGAGACGAAGAACGTGAACTCGCTGCGCAGCGTCGAGCGCGCGGTGCGCTACGAGATCCAGCGGCAGGCGGCGATCCTGGCGGCGGGCGGCTCGATCACCCAGGAGACCCGGCACTGGCACGAGGACACGGGGACGACGAGCGCCGGGCGCCCGAAGTCGGACGCCGACGACTACCGGTACTTCCCGGAGCCCGACCTGCTGCCCGTGCGCCCGGCGCCGGAGCTGATCGAGGAGCTGCGGGCCGCGCTGCCCGAGTCGCCGGCCGTGTTCCGGCGGCGGCTGCAGGCCGACTACGGCTTCAGCGACTCCGAGTTCCGCGACATCGTCAACGCCGGCGTGCTGGCCGAGCTGCAGGAGACGATCGCCGAGGGCGCCGCCCCCGCGCAGGCCCGCAAGTGGTGGCTGGGCGAGATCCTGCGCATCGCGAACGCGCGCGGCGTGGACGCCGGCAGCCTGGTGTCGCCCCTGCACGTCAGCGAGCTGATCGCCCTGACCGAGAACGGCGACCTGACCGACCGGCTGGCGCGGCAGGTGCTGGAGCACGTGGTGGCCGGCGAGGGGTCGCCGGAGCACGTCGTGGCGGCGCGGGGCCTGAAGGTCGTGTCCGACGACACCGCGCTGATCGCGGCGATCGACGCGGCGCTCGCGGGCCAGCCCGACGTGCTGCAGAAGATCCGCGACGGCAAGGTGCAGGCCGCCGGAGCCGTGATCGGCGCGGTGATGAAGGCGATGCGCGGGCAGGCGGACGCGGCGCGCGTGCGCGAGCTGGTGCTGGAGCGGGCCTCCGCCTGACGCCGCCCGTCCCTCCACGCGGCCGGGTCGCGGATCCCGACGCGCTGAGGACCGCACGACGTCGAGGTCTGCGACCCGGACCCCCGGAGCGGGATCCGGGTCGCGCGTCTCGACGCGCGAGGGGTCCGCGGCGTCGGTCGCTGCGACCCGGCGTCGAGTCGCGGTACGCGCGGTCCGCGGGTCGCGGGTCGCAGGGCGTGGGGCGGGCCGGGGGCGGGCCGGGGGCGGGTCGGTCGTGGGCGCCGGAGCCGCGGGTTCGAGCAGCATCCGTCGCTTCCGGCAGCGGTTCCCGCCCTCTTCGGCTGCCGGAGCCGATCATCGCTGCCGGAATCCGCCGCCTGGACGAGGGCGGCATGCTCCCGGCTCCCTGGGTACGGCGGTCCAGCGCTCGGCGCCGTCAGCGCTTGCGGACGACCGCGTAGACCAGGCCGCCGATCACAACCAGGGCGACCAGCACGCCGATGATCGGCAGGCCCACCGCTGCGGACGTGGGTCCGTCCGTGCCGCCGGCGACGGCGTGCGCGGTGGTGAGGACGGCGGTCAGCGGGGAGGACATGGAGCGACGCTAGGCGCCGCCGCTGGACGGGTGCCCGGTCGACGTCCCGCAGGGGGCGCCGGACGACCTCGGCGGCGCCGACGGCGCGGGACGGCTAGACGACCGGCAGGCGGTGCTGCAGGAAGAAGTCGACGACCGACTCGGGTGCGAAGTTCGAGGGGTCGCCGTGCTCGCCCGTGGTGCGGAAGTACGTCACCTGGGCGCCCGCCGCCCTCGCCTCGGCCGCGCACACGGCCGCGTTGCGGTCCGCGCGCACCACCGTGTCCTGCGGCGAGGCCCAGATCAGCATCGGCTTGTCGGAGACGGCGACGGGCGACACCGCCGCCCGGCTCCTGCCGGCCCAGGCGTCCGTGATCGTGGCCTGGAACCGCGACTGCCGCATGGTGCGCAGGTCGCAGACGGGGTACCAGGCGACGACGGCGCGGACCGCGGGCAGCTGCCGGGCCAGCTGCATGGTGGCGAGCCCGCCCATGGACTCGCCCATCAGGAACACGTCGTGCAGGCGGTGCTGCCGCATCGTGGCGGCGATGACGCGACGGTAGTCGGCGACGCTCGCCGGGTCGCCCCAGGCCTTCAACCGGGCGTCCGCGCCGACGACGGTGAAGCCCGCGGCCGTCAGGGCGTGGGCCACGCCCGCCTCGCTGCGCCGCTCGAGCAGCGCCCAGCGGGTCTGGCCCCAGCCGTGCAGGAACACGACCAGCGAGCCGTTGCTGCGCGGCGGCACGATCGTCAGGGTGCCGGCCGACCGGTCCTCCAGCACGCGGGCGCCCTGGTAGGTGCGGTCCGCCCGGTGCACGACCTTGGCGGCGGCCCTGCCCGTCGGCTCCGAGCCGGGGCCGGTCGCGGGGAAGGGCGCTCCGGGCGCCGACGCGCACGCGGCCAGCTGCAGGGCGAGCCCTGCTGCGACGAGGCCGGCGGCGAGACGGTGACGGAGGCGACGCGGCACTCGGACATTCTGGAGGATCCGGCGACCCCTCCCGTGCAGGTCGGGGGCGACCCGCCGCCCGGCCCGCACGACGCGGACCGCGACCCCGCGCACCGGATCGTGACCGGATCCCCCCGGAACGGGGCGCACGCCGAACGGGCGCCGGCGGGCCCGCCCCGTCTACAGTCGGGACCAGGCCCCGCGACGGCTCGCTCTCTTCACTCGATTCCCGCGGAGGCCGCCCCGCGACCGGTTCGACACGGTCGCGACGCCGCGGGATGCGCGGCGTCACGGTCTCCCGGACCGCGCCGCGCATCCTGCTGGAACTCCTCCTGACCAGGGCTTCCGTCGTCGGCGTCCACGCCGTGCGGCAGGATCGTCGGATGCCGCAGCCGCTGGACCCCGCCCTCGTCGCCGCGCTCGCCGCGGATCTCTCGGCCGCGCCGTACACGGTGGAGGGGCTGGAGCGGGCGTGGGGCAGGACCGCGGCCGAGGCCCTGGGCCGGGACGACCCCGAGCCGGCGCTGGCCGCGCTGGAGCACGGGCCGGCGGCGCCGGCGGGGGTGCTCGGGCGCCTCTTCGTGCTGGGCGCGACCGCACCCGCCGACGAGGTCGCCGCGGCGCTGCCGGCGCTCGGCGTGCAGGGCGCCGTGGGGCTGGGCCTCGTTGCGGTGGAGGACGACCGGGTGCGCCCCCTCGTCGACGTGCGCCCCTACGCGGTCGCGGACGAGTCCGGCGTCTCGTCCTGGTGGATCGTCTCCGACCAGGGCGAGACCGCGCTGGGCGGCGAGCTGCCCGAGCACCACGTGCTGGGCGCCGGCGCCGCCTCCTCGACCCTCGCCCAGATCCTGGTGCCCACGGGCGACGGGGCGGTGCTCGACCTGGGCACGGGCAGCGGGGTGCAGGCGCTGATGGCCGCCCGGACCGCGGCCCGCGTGGTCGCCACCGACGTCTCCGCCCGGGCGCTCGACTTCGCCCGGCTGAACGCCGCGCTGCACGGCGTCGCGCTGGACCTCCGCGAGGGCTCGCTGTACGACCCGGTGGAGGGGGAGCGGTTCGACCGCATCGTCTCCAACCCGCCCTTCGTCATCACCCCGCGCGACCGCGCCGGCGTGCCGGCCTACACCTACCGGGACGGCGGGTTCCGGGGCGACGGACTGGTCGAGGCGGTCGTCCGCGGCGCGGCGCAGCACCTGCGCCCGGGCGGCGTGGCGCAGCTGCTCGGCAACTGGGAGGTGCACGGCGACGCCGAGGCGACCCGCCGCCGGGTGCTCGGGTGGGCGCAGGGCCTGGACGCGTGGGTCGTGCAGCGCGACGTGCTCGACCCCGCCCAGTACGCCGAGACCTGGGTGCGCGACGGCGGGGCGCAGGCCGGCACGCCGCGGTTCCGGCGCCTGGTGCGGGCGTGGCTGGACGACTTCGCCGAGCGCGGCGTCACCGCGATCGGCGCCGGGTACCTGACGCTGCGGAAGCCGGCGGACCGGCCGACCCTGCACCGGTTCGAGCACCTGGACACCCCGGTCGGCAGCGGCGTCGGAGCGGCGATCGCGGCGGGCCTCGAGGTGCACGACCGGCTCGTCGCCCTGTCCGACGAGGGGCTGCGGGACGCCGTGCTGCGGGTCGCCCCGGACGTGACCGAGCACCGTCACTACTGGCCCGGCGACGCCGACCCGACCGTGATCGAGCTGCGGCAGGGCACGGGCTTCGCGAGGACGCGCCGCGTCGACACGGTCGCCGCGGCGCTCGTGGGCGCCTGCGACGGGGAGCTGGCGGTGGGCCCGATCCTCGATGCGGTCGCACGCCTGCTCGACGCCCCGGCGGCGCCCACCTCCGCGGCGGTCCTGCCCGTCGTGCGCGAGCTGCTCGTCGAGGGCTTCCTCGCCTTCGACCGCCCGTTCAGCCCGTAGTGCGAGCGTGGGGCCCATGCACGTCCTGCTCACCGGCGCGACCGGGTACATCGGCTCCTCCGTCCTCCCCGCCCTGATCGCCCACGGGCACACGGTCACCGCGGCCGTCCGCTCCGACGAGAAGGCCCGCGCGGTGGGCGGGCGCGGGGCGACGGGTGCGGTCGTCGACTTCCAGGACGGCGGTGCGCTCGCCCGGCTGATGGCCGAGGCGGACGGCGTGATCCACCTGGCCTCCGACGGCGACGACCCCGAGGGCTTCGACCGTCGCGTCGCGCAGGCCGCGATCGACGCGCTCGGCGGCACCGGGAAGCCGTACGTGCACACCGGCGGCGTCTGGATCTACGGCGCGGGCGACGCGATCGAGGAGACCGACCCGATGGACCCGCCGGCGCTGACCGCGTGGCGGCCCGGCGTGATCGAGCTGCTGGAGACGGCGGACCTCCCGCTCACCGTCGTGCACCCCGGCATCGTCCACGGCGGCGGTGGCGGCATCGCCTCGATGCTGGTCGACGGCCCGAAGGACGACGCGGGCCGCACCCTGCTGATCGGCGACGGACGGCAGCACTGGACCACCGTCCACGTCGACGACCTCGCCGAGCTCTACGTGGCGGTGCTCGAGGCCGGCAGCGGGTTCGGCTCCGTGCTCGGCGTCAGCGGCGACAACCCCGCCGTGGCCGAGATCGCGGCGGCCTCGGGCGCCGAGACCGCGCCGGAGGAGCCGCAGGCGACCCGGCAGCGCCTGGGCGACGCGTTCGCCGAGGCCCTGCTGCTCGACCAGCGGGCGACCGGCGAGAAGGCCCGGTCCATCGGCGGCTGGCGGCCGACCCGGCCCTCGCTGCTGGAGGAGCTGCGGGGCTGAGCGCGGTCAGACGGCCAGGACGCTCGCGGTGAACGCCTCGACGCGGTCGCGCAGCCCGCTGATGCGGCGCTGCACGACCTCCTCCGGCGGCAGCTGCATCGGTGCCGCCGGCGGCGCGATGCGGATGATCGCGGAGCAGCCCAGGTCGGCGCAGATGTACGTGCCCACCGTGTCGCCCTTGCGGCCCGCGTCGCCCGAGCGCGGCGCGGAGAACAGCACGACCTGCGGCCCCGGCTGCGGCATGTGGCACAGCGAGCACATCGCGCTGATGCCCGGCCGCACCCGGTGCTCCGCGGCGCGCAGGACCATGGAGATCGGATGACCGTCGCGCCACACCGTCAGGTAGGCCCGCTGCGGGGCCTTGGCGTCGTGCCACCCCAGGTACTCCCGCTCGTCCCACACCACCTCGTGGAGCCCGGGCATGGGCAGCCGCTTCGCGTCGCCCGCGCTCGTGTTGACGAACGAGTCGCGGATCTGGTCCTCGGTCACCGGCTGCATCGAGCGGAGAGCCTAGGCGGGTCAGGCGGAGGCGGCGCGCGCGTACTCGGGGTGCTTGTCGAGGAACGCCTGCACCATCGAGCACTGCCCGATCGGGGTCAGCCCGGCCTCGCGGGTGTCGTCGAGCGCCGCGCGCACCAGGCGGGTGCCGAAGCCCTGGCCGCCGTGCTCCGGGGCGATCCCGGTGTGCGTGAAGACCCGCTGGCCGTCGGCGTCGCGGTAGGCGGCCTCGCCGATCGGCTGCCCGTCGAGCTCGGCGATGTAGCGGGCGGCGTCGGCGTCGTGCCGGGTGGTGAAGTCCGTCATGGGCGCCATTGTGCGCCCCGCCGCGGACAGCCCGCGGGGGAGGGGCTGTGAGCGGCCCGGACGTCGTCGTCGTGGGCGCCGGCGTCAACGGCCTGGCCGCGGCCGTGACGCTGGCGCGCCAGGGTCTCGCCGTGACGGTGCTCGAGGGCGCCGAGCAGGTCGGCGGGGCGGCGCGCACCGCGGAGACCACGCTGCCGGGCTTCCGCCACGACCTGGGGTCCGCGGTGCACCCGATGGCGCTCGCGTCCCCGTTCTTCCGCCGGTTCGGGCTGACGCGGCGGGTGCCGATGCTCACCCCCGCCATCTCCTACGCGCACCCGATGCCGGACGGCCGCGCCGCCATCGCCTGGCGCGACCTGGACCGCACCGCGGCGGACCTCGGCGTCGACGGCCCCGCCTGGAACCGCCTGCTGGGCCCGCTGGTGCGCCGGGCGGAGCGGGTGGGCCGCTTCACCACGGGGCCGGTGCTGCGGCTGCCGCCGGACCCGGTCGCGGCCGCGCTGTTCGGCAGGGCGGTGCTGGAGCAGGGCGGGCCCGCCTGGGGCGTGCGATGGCGGGAGCCGGACGCGGCGGCGCTGCTGACCGGCGTCATGGCGCACACGATCCGCCCGATGCCGTCCCTCTCCACGGCGGCCGCCGGCCTGGCGCTGGCCGTGCAGGGCCACGCGGGCGGCTGGCCGGTGCCCGTCGGCGGCACCGGCGCGATCGTCGACGCACTGGTGGCGGACCTGGTCGCGCACGGCGGCCGCATCGAGACGGGCCGGCCGGTCGGGGCCGTGGAGGAGCTGCCGCGCCGCGCGGTGGCCGTGCTCGACACCAGCACCGCCGCACTGCTGCGCATCGCGCCGGCGCGCATCGCCGCGCCGGTGCGCGCCTGGCTGCGCACCGTGCGGTTCGGGGACGGCGTGGGCAAGGTCGACTTCGCGCTGGACGGCCCGGTGCCGTGGCGGGACGAGCGCCTGCGCGACGCCGTCACGCTGCACCTCGGCGGCCCGCGGGCGGACGTCGCGCGGGCGGAGGGGGAGGTCGCGGCCGGCCTCGTGCCCGACCGGCCCTACGTGCTCGCCGCGCAGCCCACCGTCATCGACCCCTCCCGCGCACCGGCGGGCAAGCACGTGCTGTGGGCCTACACGCACCTGCCCGCGGGGTCCGACCTCGACCCGACCGAGCTGGTCACGGCGGCGGTGGAGCGCGACGCCCCCGGCTTCCGCGACCTGGTGCTGGCCTCCAGCGCGTCGAGCGCCACCGACGTCGGCCGGTGGGACCCGAACCTCGTCGGCGGGGACATCGCGGCAGGGGCGGTGAGCCTGCGCCAGCTGGTCGCGCGCCCCCTGCCCTCCCCGGACCCCTGGCACGTGGGCGACCGCCTGTACCTGTGCTCCGCCGCCGCCGCGCCGGGTCCGGGCGTGCACGGCATGGGCGGGTACCTGGCGGCGCGGTCGCTGCTCCGCCGCGAGTTCGGCATCCGGACGCCGCCCTCCTTGCGTTGAGCGCACTCGCACCCCGCGGTCCGGCGACGCTCAGGCGGTCCGGTCGAGACTGCCGGCATGGAGAAGGTGTGGTTCATCACAGGCACGTCCAGGGGATTCGGGCGGGAGTGGGCGATCGCGGCGCTCGACCGCGGCGACCGGGTCGCAGCGACGGCGAGGAGCACGGACTCGCTGTCCGACCTGGTCGAGCGCTACGGCGACGCGGTGCTGCCGCTGCAGCTGGACGTCACGGACAAGCAGGCCGTCGGCGCCGCGGTGAAGGCCGCCCAGGAGCGCTTCGGGCGCATCGACGTGGCGGTCAACAACGCCGGCTACGGCCAGTTCGGCATGGTGGAGGAGGTGTCGGAGCAGGAGCTGCGCGACCAGCTGGAGACCAACCTCTTCGGTGCGGTGTGGGTGACGCAGGCCGTGCTGCCCGGCATGCGCGAGCAGGGGAGCGGCCACATCATCCAGGTGTCCTCCATCGGCGGCATCAGCGCGTTCCCGCTGGTCGGCGCCTACCACGCGTCGAAGTGGGCCCTGGAGGGCATCTCGCAGTCGCTCGCGCAGGAGGTCGCCGACTTCGGCATCCACGTGACGCTCATCGAGCCGGGCGGCTTCTCCACGGACTGGGGCGGATCGTCGGCCAAGCACGCGACGGACCTGCCCGCGTACGCGGAGTTCAAGAAGAAGGCCCAGGAGCAGCGGTCCGCCCGCAGCGGCGGCCAGGGGGACCCGGAGGCCACGCGCGGGCCGATCCTCGAGATCGTCGACGCGGAGCGGCCTCCGCTGCGGGTCTTCTTCGGCTCGAGCCCGCTGTCGATCGCCGAGAAGGACTACGAGGGCCGCCTGGCGACCTGGCGCGAGTGGCAGCCCGTGTCGGAGCGGGCGCAGGGCTGACCCCCTCCGCTGAGCGGTCGGCCCACGCGCAGGAACCGCTCAATACCGTTCGATCGCGGGTGCCGCGCAGGGCCCGGGAACAGGAGGAGCACATGTCCATCGGAGACAAGGCCAAGGACGTCGTCCAGAAGGTCGCGGGCAAGGCCGAGGAGACCGTCGGCAAGCACACCGACGACGCCGAGCTGACCGCGCAGGGCCAGAAGGACCAGGCCATGGGCGAGGGTCGCCTGCGGACCGAGAAGGCGAAGGACGAGCTCGGGCACTGAGGCCCGGGTGACGAGCCGGGGACGCGCGCCGATGGGTGCGCTCCCCGGCTCCCGCCGTCCGCGGCGGCGTCACCACACCTCGCCGAGCGGGCCTTCCGGGAAGGGGCCCCCCAGCGGGTCGGATCCGACGGGGCGCACGTCGTCCGCGGCGTCGAGGCCCAGGTCCTCCAGCAGCGCCGTCAGGTACTGCTC
>JAKONM010000218.1 GCA_022701925.1 Microbacteriaceae bacterium | reverse complement strand
GTGGCCGAGAACATCGCCCGGTTCGATCCCGAGGCCGCCGACGGGGGGATCGTGGCCGCGGGGCGCGCGGCGGGCGCCCACGAGCTGATCCTGCGGTTGCCTCAGGGCTACGATACGATCCTCGGCGACGGGGGGGCCGGCCTGTCGGCGGGGCAGCGCCAGCGGGTCGGGCTGGCGCGGGCGCTCTACGGCGACCCGTTCCTCGTGGTCCTCGACGAGCCCAACGCCAACCTCGACACCGAGGGCGAGCACGCGCTGACGCGGGCGATCCTGGGCGTGCGCGAGCGCGGGGGCATCTGCGTGGTGATCGCCCACAGGCCGTCCGCGCTGGCGGCGGTCGATCACGTGCTCGTGCTGTCCGAGGGGCGGGTGCAGGCGTTCGGCCCGAAGGACGAGGTGCTGAGGCAGGTGCTGCGTCCCACACCCGTCTCGAGCCAAGCGGTGCCGCAGCCGGTGCCCGACGCCGCCGGGCATGACCGGCGGGAGCGCGCGTGATGGCGGTCGGCCCCCTGCCCGCGCCCGTCGTCGGGCCGCTTGCCATGAGCCGTCCGCCCGCCATGAGCCGTCCGCGGGCCATGATCCGCCGCGAGCTGTCGCTGGGCGGGCTGCTCGCCCTCGCCCTCGTGCCCGGCCTGGGCGGATGGGCGGCGCTGACGGAGTTCGCCGGAGCGGTGATCGCCCCCGGCCAGCTCGTCGTCGAATCCGAGGTCAAGAAGGTCCAGCACCCCACGGGCGGGGTCGTCGGCGAGCTGCTGGTCAAGAACGGGGACCGCGTGCGGGCGGGCGACGTCGTGGTGCGCCTCGACGAGACGCAGACCCGGGCCAACCTCGACATCACGCGCAAGGCCCTGGACGAGTTGGCCGCCCGTCGCGCGCGCGACGAGGCGGAGCGCGACGGGCTGACCGCGATCCCCTTTCCCGACGATCTCGTGGCGCGGCGCGGCCGGGATGCCGAGGTCGGGCCGCTCCTGGAGGGCGAGGCTCGGCTGTTCGCGGCCCGGCGGGCGAGCCGGGAGGGGCAGAAGGCGCAGCTCTCCGAGCGCGTGACGCAGCTGACCCAGGAGATCGGCGGCCTGGGCGAGCAGGTGGAGGCGAAGGGCCGCGAGATCGCGCTGATCGGCGGCGAACTCACGGGCGTGCGCGCCCTGTACGCCAAGAGCCTGGTGGCGCTGTCGCGCGTGACCGTGCTGGAGCGGGACGCGGCCCGATTGTTGGGGGAGCGCGGCCAGCTGGTGGCCGCGATCGCGTCGGCGCGGGGCAAGGTCGCCGAGACCAGGCTGCAGATCCTGCAGATCGACGCCGAGATGCGCACGGAGGTCGGCAAGGATCTCGCTGAGATCCGGGGCCGATGGTCGGAGCTGGTCGAGAAGCACGTCTCGGCGCAGGACCAGCTCAAGCGGATCGATCTGCGCGCGCCCCAGGCCGGGGTGGTGCATCAGATGAGCGTGCACACCGTGGGCGGACTGGTCGTCCCGTCCGAGCCGGCGATGCTGATCGTGCCGGACACCGACAGTTTGGCGGTCGAGGTGCGCGTGCAGCCCCAGGACATCGACGGCGTGCGGCCGGGCCAGCCGGCGGTTCTGCGGCTCGCGGCCTTCAACGCCCGCACGACGCCGGAGATCGCCGGTTCGGTGTCGCGAATCTCCGCGGACGTGACGAGCGACGCGAAGACCGGCCTGAGCTACTACACGGCCCGTGTAACGATCGGTCCGGAGGAGCTGGGACGATTGGGCGGTCAGCGGCTGGTGCCGGGGATGCCGGTGGAGGCGCACCTCCAGACCGGGTCGCGCACCGTGATGAGCTACCTGATCAAACCTTTGGCCGACCAGATCGCCAAGGCGTGGCGCGAGCGCTGATCGCGCCACGCCGTACCATTGCCGCGACGGACATCCGGGGCGCGGCTCCGTCGCGGGACGCCTCGGGCGAAGACGCCCCTCCATTCCCGGTGACGCACGGGACGAGCACCTTTGCCTGCCGCGTCGCGATCGTCCCGGGCTCTCAGGTCGTGGGCAGGACGCGCTCCCGGCAGGGATGGTGCGGCTCGGATCGGCCAAGCCCGCCTGCCTCGCCGCCCCGTTGCTCGGCCGCCAGTTCCTCGAGCACGGCGGCCACCCGCGCGGCCACCGCCTCCGGTGCGCAGGCGTCGAGGGCGGACCACACCGTGGGCACGGGCGGCACCGCCAGGAAGGCGCGCACGGCCTCGAGATCCGGGGCGCACGCATCGACGAGGCACGCCGTGGGGTGCAGCTCGCGGTGAGCGGGCAGGTCCGACAGGATCAGCGGGGTCCGGTGCGCGGCCGCCTCGGCGGCCGGCATGTCGAAGCCCTCGAACCGCGACAGGGACACCAGGGCCCGTGCCCGGCGGTAGAGCGCGTCGAGCTCGGCGCGGGCGACGTAGCCGCGGTGGTCGATCCGGCGACGGACGTCGCTCGGCACCTGGGACAGGGTCCGTAGGAAGGCGTGGCGTCCGTGCCCCGTCAGGACGAGGTGCAAGCCGGGATCCTGCGCCGCGAGCGCGGTGAACAGCCGGACGAGGCCGACGAAATTCTTGTGCGGATGTCCCACGTAGTGCGCGACCGAGAGAAGGACGTTCTCTCGCGGGA
>JAKONM010000207.1 GCA_022701925.1 Microbacteriaceae bacterium | reverse complement strand
ACCACGCTGATCACCACGAACGACCCGGTGCGGCTGGCCGAGGACTACGCGATGCTGCAGCACGTCAGCGACGGCCGCATGGACCTGATGCTGGGCCGCGGCAACACCGGCCCCGTCTACCCGTGGTTCGGGCAGGACGTGCGGCAGGGCCTGCCGCTGGCGCTGGAGCACTACAACCTGCTGCACCGCCTGTGGCGCGAGGACGTCGTGGACTGGCAGGGGCGCTTCCGCACCCCGCTGTCCGGCTTCACCTCCACCCCGCGCCCGCTGGACGACGTGCCGCCGTTCGTGTGGCACGGGTCGATCCGCACCCCCGAGATCGCGGAGCAGGCGGCCTACTACGGCGACGGCTTCTTCGCGAACAACATCTTCTGGCCGAAGGAGCACTACCAGCGGCTGATCGCCTTCTACCGCCAGCGCTTCGAGCACCACGGCCACGGCACCGCGGCCCAGGCGATCGTCGGGCTGGGCGGCCAGGCGTTCATCGGGAAGACCTCGCAGGCCGCGCACGACGCCTTCCGCCCGTACTTCGACGAGGCGCCCGTGTACGGCAACGGGCCGCGCATGGAGGACTTCGAGGCGCAGACGCCGCTGTCCGTCGGCAGCCCGCAGGAGGTCATCGACAAGACGCTGACCTTCCGCGAGACGTTCGGCGACTACCAGCGCCAGCTGTTCCTGATCGACCACGCGGGCCTGCCGCTGCCGACGGTGCTCGACCAGCTGGAGCTGCTGGGCGGCGAGGTCGTGCCCGTGCTCCGCGAGGAGCTGGCGAAGCGCCGGCCGGCCGAGGTGCCGGACGCGCCCACCCACGGGTCGCTGGTGCGGGCCAAGTACGGCGACGGGCCCGCCCGTCAGCCCGCGCCGGGCGCGAACCGCGGCGACAACACGTCCGGGCCGCGGCCCTACGCGGACGCCGTCGCGTGAGCGGCATCCGGCTGGCCAACGACTCCTGGGAGGCGCTGCTGGCCGCGCAGGCCGCGATGATGCGCGGGTTCGCGTCGGAGCGGATGTGGGACGAGGTCTCGCTGCACGACTACGACGTGCTGTACGCGCTGAAGAAGGCGGGCTGCGCGCTGCGCCAGACCGATCTGAACACGCAGGTGCTGCTGAGCCAGCCCGCGCTGTCCCGGCTGCTGGAGCGGCTGGAGCAGCGGGGGCTGGTGGCCAGGGCGCCCCACCCGGCCGACCGCCGGGCCGTGCTCGTGACCCTGACGGACGCGGGGGCCGCGGCGCAGCGCGCCACCGGCACCCGGCACGCCCGCAGCGTCGAGCAGCGGATGCGCGTGCTGAGCCCGGCGCAGCAGGAGCAGCTGCGCGACCTGTGCGCCGCCCTCACGGCGGCCGCGATCGAGGACGACCCGGCGGACGGCCGGGACCGGGGCCCGGAGACGGGCCGCGAGCAGACGGTCGGCGCACCCGCCGGCCGGTCGGAGGACCTGCGCGGCACCCGCGCGGGCGAGGAGGCAGTGCGATGACGACGAGGACGATGGACCTGGTGGTGGTGTCCGGAGGGGTCTCCGAGCCCTCCTCCACGCGGATGCTGGCGGACCGCATCGCGGACCGCGCGGTCGAGCGCGCCGCGGAGCAGGGCGTCGCGGTGCGGGTGGCCGTGATCGACCTCCGGCCGCTCGCGGCGGAGCTCGCGACCGCGCAGGTGACCGGGTTCCCGGCCGGCGCCCTGGCGGAGGCGGTGCGCACGGTGGCCCGCTCCGACGGCCTGATCGTGGCGACGCCGGTCTACAAGGCCGGCATCAGCGGCCTGGTGAAGTCGTTCGCCGACGTGCTGGACGACGACGCCGTGATCGCGACGCCGACCGTGCTGGCCGCGACGGCCGGCTCGCCCCGGCACTCGCTGGTCGCCGACGAGCAGCTGCGGTCGCTGTTCGCCTACCTGCGTGCGCTCACCGCGCCGACCAGCGTGTTCGCGGCGGGGGAGGACTGGAACAGCCCGTCGCTCGGCGAGCGCATCGACCGCGCGGCGAACGAGCTGGTCGTGCTGATGGCGGCCGACGTGCGCACCGCGATGCGCGGCGGCGCCTACAGCCGCACCTTCGGCAGCGCGGCGGTCGGCGGGGACGAGATCGTCCTCGACACCGACCTGATGCGTCTGGCGACCGGCGGAGCGGCCTAGCCCGCCCGCTCCCTCGCGGACCCGCCCGCTCTCTCGCTCCCGCCCGCTCTCTCGCGGATCCGCACTTCCTTCGCGGATCCGCAAGAACTGCCCGACACGCCGCCCCGAGGACCCCCTCGCTCGGCGTGTCGGACAGGAACTGCGGATCCGCGAACTCCCTGCGGGTGCTCGGGCGGCGGTCGGCTGCTGCCCGGTGCACGCTCAGTCGTGCTGCCTACCGTCGCCGCGGGCGCGGACGAGCCGCGCGAGAACGGAGCAACACCCATGGCGCACGCCGATCTGACCGGCCGCAGGATCCTCGCGATCGCGACGAACT
The DNA here is from genome assembly GCA_022701925.1 of Microbacteriaceae bacterium. Taxonomy (GTDB): domain Bacteria; phylum Actinomycetota; class Actinomycetes; order Actinomycetales; family Microbacteriaceae; genus Amnibacterium. Next base: position 984 of record JAKONM010000207.1, on the reverse strand, counting down.
ACGGGGTCGAGCAGGACGAGATCCTCGTCCCGGTCGACCACCTGCGCGAGGACGGTGCGACCGTCGACGTCGCGACCGCCCAGCAGGGCGACATCGAGACCCTCGTGAACGACAAGGACCCGGGCAAGAAGGTCGAGGCGTCCACCACGCTCGACGCCGTCGGCGACCTGTCCCAGTACGACCTGCTGCTGATCCCCGGCGGCTCGATCAACGCCGACGCGCTGCGGGTGGAGCAGAAGGCCGTCGAGATCGCGAAGGCCTTCATCGAGGCCGGCAAGCCGGTCGCGGCGATCTGCCACGCCCCGTGGACCCTGATCGAGACGGACCGGGTGCGCGGCAAGCGCCTCACGAGCTTCCTCTCCCTGCAGACCGACGTGAAGAACGCGGGCGGCCTGTGGGAGGACAGCTCCGTGGTCGTCGACGACGCGGACGGCTGGACGCTGATCACCAGCCGCGACCCGAAGGACCTCGACGACTTCGTGGGCGCGATCGACAAGGCCCTGACCCCGGTCCCCGCCTGACCGTTCTCTCCGTCGTTCAGGAGTGCCTGCCGCTGCGCACCAGGCACTCCTGCACGACGGAACACGGCCTCGACGGCGTCAGCGGGTCGCGTCCAGCGCCCGGACCAGCGCGGCCGAGAGCGATCGCAGCTGCGCGTCCGTCAGCGGCGCCTGGTCCGCGTCGATCACGATCGCGTTCGGGCCCGCGATGACCCAGGCGCGCCTGCCGCTCGGGCCGGGCCGGCCGCCGGAGAAGGTGTTCGCGGAGATGCGGAGTCCGTCCGGTGCCGCCTCGACAGGGTCGGTGCGGTTCAGCCGGGCCTGGGACTCCAGCCAGGCGCCGGCGGGGTAGGCGTCGAACTCGAACGACCAGCCCTGGTCGTCCTGCGGGTCCTCCACCAGGCAGCGGGTGCTGCGGGTCCAGTTCCAGGCTGCGACCTCGGAGGCGGGGACCTCGGACCCTCCGTTCGCCAGGTCGACCGAG